>NZ_JBHJQI010000330.1:0-1005 GCF_042262805.1 Streptomyces sp. NPDC056361 | reverse complement strand
GCGGCCGTGGTGAGCAGCTTCTTGGTGTCCCGGATGCGGCCGGTGGGCCTGTCCTCGGTGTCGCCGGGGTCGCCCTGGACGTGGGGCATGACGGCGACGCCGGTCTCGAAGCCGGACAGGCCGAGGGCGAGTTTGGGGAAGACGAGCAGGGCGACGCCGATCATGGCGAAGACGTTGCCGTGTTCGGCGGTCAGTGCGGCCGTCCAGTCGGTGACGACGTGGCCTTCGGTGAGTACGTGCCACAGGCCGGAGACGACGACGACCACGTTGAGGGCGAGGTAGGTGCCGACGAGGACGACGGCGACGCCGATCGCCTCCAAAAAGCCCTTGAGGAACACCGCGCCGAGCAGGGCGATCAGCACCATGGTGATCAGGAGCTGTTTGTTGTGGAGGGCCTCTTCGAGGTGCGGGTTCTCCACCAGGTGGGTGGAGGCGTCGGCCGCCGACAGGGTGATGGTGATCAGGAAGTCGGTGGCGGCGAACCCGAGGAGGGTCAGGACGAACAGTTTGCCCTTCCAGAAGGACAGCAGTCGCGACAGCATCGCGATCGAGCCCTCGCCGCGGGGGCTCTCCTCCGCGACCCGCCGGTAGACGGGCAGCGCGCCGGCCAGGGTGACGATCACCAGGACGATCGTCGCGACGGGGGAGAGCAGGCCGGCGGCCAGGGCGGCGATGCCGGGCTGGTAGCCGAGGGTGGAGAAGTAGTCGACACCGGTCAGGCACATCACCCGCCACCAGCGTTGCCCGGTGTGTCCGGCGTCCGGTGCCGCCTCCTTGGGCCGGGAGGGCTTGCCCTTCCCCATGTCGGAGAGGCCCTCCAGCATCCACGCGCGCAATTGTCCGGTGCGCGCGTTCGGTGGGGTGGCCATGGGGGTGCTCCTGAGCTGCGGCTGGGTGAGGGGATTTCGGCCGTCGTGCGGACGGCCGAGCCAGCGTAAGCAGCCCGCGGATGCCCGAAGGCGGCGGGCGCGTCAGGAAAGCGTCAAGATGCACCGCTCGGGCTCA
>NZ_JBHJQI010000329.1:0-1026 GCF_042262805.1 Streptomyces sp. NPDC056361 | reverse complement strand
CCATGACGCTCCTGTCGACGTCAGCTCAGGCGGCCCCACCGCCTCGCCGACGAGCCCGTTTCCGCCTCCGGAAGGAGGCCTGGGTGGGCTGGGGCTTCGCCGGCCCGTTCGTCGCGGTCTTCGGACTCGTCTTCCTCGCGCCGATCGCCTACGCGCTGTATCTGAGCCTGTTCCAGGACCGCCTCATCGGCGGCACCTCGTTCGTCGGTCTCGACAACTACGCCGACGCGTTGGTCGACGCCCGTTTCTGGCAGGGCCTGGCGCGGGTGGGGCTGTTCCTGCTGGTGCAGGTGCCGGTGATGCTCGGGATCGCGCTGCTGGTCGCGCTGGCCATCGACAGCGGCCGGCTGTACGGCAAGACCTTCTTCCGGGTCTCGATCTTCCTGCCCTACGCGGTGCCCGCCGTCGTCGCCAGCCTGATCTGGGGCTTCATGTACGGCACCCAGTTCGGCCTGGTGGGCAACGTGAACGACGCCCTGGGCGTCGCCCTGCCCGACCCGCTCTCGCCCTCGCTGGTGCTGGCGTCCATCGGCAACATCGTGACCTGGGAGTTCGTCGGCTACAACATGCTGATCTTCTACTCCGCGCTCAAGGTCGTGCCCCGCTCGCTGTACGAGGCGGCGGCCATCGACGGCGCCGGGGAATGGCGGGTGATCGCCTCGGTCAAGCTGCCCGCGATCCGCAGCGCCCTGGTCATCGCCACGATCTTCTCGATCATCGGCAGCTTCCAGCTGTTCAACGAGCCCAGCATCCTGCAAAAGCTCGCCCCGAACGCGATCACCAGCGACTTCACCCCCAACGTCTACACCTACTCGCTGTCCTTCTCCGGCCAGCAGCACAACTACGCGGCGACCGTCGCGATCGTGATGGGCGTGATCACCGCGATCATCGCCTACACCGTCCAGCTGCGCGGCATGCGGAAGGGCTGACCCGATGACCACCTCCCTCCCCACCACCGCGACCAACGAGTCCACCCCCCTCGAAACCTCCGCCACCCCTTCCGACCGCCCCACACCCCGCCCCACC
>NZ_JBHJQI010000328.1:0-1031 GCF_042262805.1 Streptomyces sp. NPDC056361 | reverse complement strand
GGCGCCGAGGTGTTCGCCACCGCGAGCCCCGCGAAGTGGGAGGCGGTCGAGGCGAACGGGGTCGCGGGGGACCGGGTCGCGAGTTCGAGGACCCTGGAGTTCGAGCAGCGGTTCCTGGACGCGACGGGCGGCCGGGGTGTGGACGTCGTCCTGAACTCCCTGGCCGGCGAGTTCGTGGACGCGTCGCTGCGTCTGCTGCCGCGCGGCGGCCGCTTCGTCGAGATGGGCCGCACCGACGTGCGTGACGCGGAGGAACTCGCGCGCCTGCACCCGGGGGTCGCCTACGAGGCCTTCGACCTGAGCGACGCCACCGCCGACCGCGTCCAGCGGATGTTGGCCGAGTTGGTCGGGTTGTTCGAGCGGGGTGTGTTGTCGCCGTTGCCGTTGACGGCGTGGGATGTGCGGCATGCGCCGGCGGCGTTCCGGTACATGAGTCAGGGCAGGCACACGGGTAAGAACGTGTTGGTGTTGCCGCGTGCTCTTGATCGGGACGGCACGGTGTTGGTGACCGGTGGTACGGGCACCTTGGGTCGTTTGGTGGCGCGGCGGCTGGTGGCGGAGCACGGGGTGCGGAATCTGCTTCTGGTGGGTCGTCGGGGGCGGTGCGCTGAGGGTGTGCCGGAGTTGGAGGCGGAGCTCTCGGCTCTTGGGGCGCGGGTGCGTGTCGCGTCGTGTGATGTGGCGGATCGTGGTGCGTTGGCGGATCTGTTGGCTTCGGTTCCGGTCGAGGCTCCGTTGACGGGAGTGGTGCACACGGCGGGTGTGTTGGACGACGGTGTCGTCTCGGCGCTGTCTGCGGAGCGGTTGGAGGGTGTGTTCCGGCCGAAGGTGGACGCGGTCTTGAATCTGCACGAGTTGACGCGTGGGCTTGATCTGGCGGCGTTCGTGTTGTTCTCGTCCGCGGCGGGTTCGTTCGAGTCGCCGGGGCAGGCCAACTACGCGGCGGCCAACGCGTTCCTGGACGCGCTCGCGCAGCATCGGCGGGCGCGAGGGCTGGCCGCGACCTCGCTCGGCTGGGGCCTGTGGGCACA
>NZ_JBHJQI010000327.1:0-1034 GCF_042262805.1 Streptomyces sp. NPDC056361 | reverse complement strand
GGTGCACGAACACCCGGGCGGACGGAATTGCCTATTCGCGCACCGGGGCCGCCACGAAGGGATTTCCCGCCCGGTGCGCCGTCAGGACGAAGGTGACCGTGATGAGGAGCGCCCAGGCGCCGAACTTGGCGAGGGACACCGGCTGCCAGCCGTCCAGTTGGTCCGGATAGCTCCACGCGCCGACGTAGGTGGCCGCGTTCTCGGCGACCCACAGGAAGAAGCCGATCAGGACGAACGACAGGGCCAGCGGCATCCGGTGGTCGCGCGGACCCACCCGGAACCGCACCCAGGTGCCCGCCGTCGCCGCGAGCAGCAGGGCGGCGAGGATCCAGCGGACGTCGGGCAGCCAGTGGTGGCTGAGGAAGTTCACGTACACGGCGCCGGCGAGCAGCGCCGTCAGCCGCGGCCGGTAGCCGGTGAGCCGCAGGTCGAACAGGCGCCAGGCCCGGCAGACGTAACTGCCCAGGGCCGCGTAGAGGAACCCGCCGTAGAGCGGGACGCCGCCGAACTTGGTCAGCGCGTCCTCGGGGTAGCTCCACGAGCCCATCCGCACCTTGATCAGCTCGAAGAGCAGGCCGACGGCATGGCAGCCGGCGATCACCGCGACGTCCCGGCCGGTGTCCCAGCCGACCTTCCACGCCACGACGGTGAGCCCGATCCCGTACAGCAGGAGCAGGTCGTAGCGGGCGACGGGCAGGTCGGGCAGCAGCGTGGAGGCGGCGATGCCGACGACGAGCGCGACGGCGAAGGCGCAGCAGCGCGCTTCGAGGACCGCGAAGCGCAGGAGCTGCCGCATCCCGTACGTGAGCGTGTTCATGGCGGAAGGGACGCCGGAGCGGCCCCGGTCGGTTCGCGGTGCCTCAGGGGCCGCCCGGGGTGGCTCGCCGCGCGCCCGCCCGGAGCGGTGCGCGGCCCGGCCGGCCCGCGCGGTCGCCGCGACCGGGGGACGCCCGCCCGGTGCCCGACCGGAGACGCCCGCCGCGTGGCCCGCCCCGCAGACGGCGGCGCGCCGCACCCCCGGACGGGAGGTGCGG
>NZ_JBHJQI010000326.1:0-1071 GCF_042262805.1 Streptomyces sp. NPDC056361 | reverse complement strand
TTGCTTCAGAACTAACACAGTGGACGCGAGCAACTGAGGACAAGCCCTCGGCCTATTAGTACCGGTCAGCTCCACCCATTACTGGGCTTCCACATCCGGCCTATCAACCCAGTCGTCTACTGGGAGCCTTACCCTCTCAAGGAGGTGGGAATACTCATCTTGAAGCAGGCTTCCCGCTTAGATGCTTTCAGCGGTTATCCCTCCCGAACGTAGCCAACCAGCCATGCCCTTGGCAGGACAACTGGCACACCAGAGGTTCGTCCGTCCCGGTCCTCTCGTACTAGGGACAGCCCTTCTCAATATTCCTACGCGCACAGCGGATAGGGACCGAACTGTCTCACGACGTTCTAAACCCAGCTCGCGTACCGCTTTAATGGGCGAACAGCCCAACCCTTGGGACCGACTCCAGCCCCAGGATGCGACGAGCCGACATCGAGGTGCCAAACCATCCCGTCGATATGGACTCTTGGGGAAGATCAGCCTGTTATCCCCGGGGTACCTTTTATCCGTTGAGCGACGGCGCTTCCACAAGCCACCGCCGGATCACTAGTCCCGACTTTCGTCCCTGCTCGACCCGTCGGTCTCACAGTCAAGCTCCCTTGTGCACTTACACTCAACACCTGATTGCCAACCAGGCTGAGGGAACCTTTGGGCGCCTCCGTTACCCTTTGGGAGGCAACCGCCCCAGTTAAACTACCCATCAGACACTGTCCCTGATCCGGATCACGGACCGAGGTTAGACATCCAGCACGACCAGAGTGGTATTTCAACGGCGACTCCACCATGACTGGCGTCACGGCTTCACAGTCTCCCACCTATCCTACACAAGCCGAACCGAACACCAATATCAAACTGTAGTAAAGGTCCCGGGGTCTTTCCGTCCTGCTGCGCGAAACGAGCATCTTTACTCGTAGTGCAATTTCACCGGGCCTATGGTTGAGACAGTCGAGAAGTCGTTACGCCATTCGTGCAGGTCGGAACTTACCCGACAAGGAATTTCGCTACCTTAGGATGGTTATAGTTACCACCGCCGTTTACTGGCGCTTAAGTTCTCAGCTTCGCCACACCGAA
>NZ_JBHJQI010000325.1:0-1115 GCF_042262805.1 Streptomyces sp. NPDC056361 | reverse complement strand
GCGTGAGCGCGGGGCGGCCCTCTTCGCATCCGCATTCAGGCGATACGCCGGATTCGTGACAGCAGCCCCGCGCCTCCCCACGACCGCGTCACTACCAAGGGGCCCCCTAGGGGATGTCACAGGTCAGCCGCAAAGGAGCGAGTCCACAGCCGGAGCGGGTACGTTCAATGACGTGGCTGGATTCAGGAACGGACGCGGCCGGGACAACCGCCCCCCGCAGAACCGACAACCGCAGCAGGCGCCGTACGGGTACAACGCGGCCCCGCCGCCGTACCCGCAGCAGCAGTGGCAGCAGCCACCGCAGCAGGGGCAGTCGTACGGGCAGCAGGGACACGGGCAGCGGGGGCAGGGGCAACAGCCCTACGGCGAGCCGGAGTACTTCGGCGACCCCCAGCAGCACCAGCAGTACTCGGCGGCGAACAGCCCGGGCCACACCCAGATGTTCAGCGTCGACGACCCGTACGGCCAGGCCGCCGGCCCGCAGGCGCCGCCCGCCCCCGTAGGCCCCCGCCTGCCCTGGAAGCCGCTGCTGAGCGGCATCGTGCTCCGCCCGGCGGACACCTTCCTCCGGATGCGGGACCACGCCGTCTGGGGCCCGGCGCTGGTCGTCACCTTCCTCTACGGGCTGCTCGCGATCTTCGGCTTCGACAAGGCCCGCGACGAGGCGATCAACGCGACCCTGTCGACGGCGATCCCGTACGTCCTGATGACCGCCACCGGCTTCGTGGTCGGCGGACTCATCCTCGGCGCGGTCACCCACACCCTCGCCCGCCAGCTCGGCGGCGACGGCGCCTGGCAGCCGACCGTCGGCCTCTCCATGCTGATCATGTCGATCACGGACGCGCCCCGCCTCGTCCTCGCCCTCTTCCTCGGCGGCGAGAACGGCCTCGTCCAGGTCGTCGGCTGGCTCACCTGGCTGGGCGCGGGAGCCCTCTTCACCCTCATGGTGAGCCGCTCCCACGACCTCCCGTGGCCCAAGGCCCTGGGCGCCTCGGCGATCCAGCTGATCGCCCTCCTGAGCCTCATCAAGCTGGGCACGCTGTAACGGGACCTACCGGCCCCGGCCGATGCGCCACCACTCCTTCTGGGCCGGCGGCCCCGGCGGATCCTTCGGG
>NZ_JBHJQI010000324.1:0-1145 GCF_042262805.1 Streptomyces sp. NPDC056361 | reverse complement strand
CGTCGCCGACCGCGCCGGCGTCGCCTTCTACGGCCCGCAGCCGGGCAACGGCATCGGTGACCCGGTCCAGGTCGCCAAGGACTCGATCGAGTTCGCGCGGACCAAGATGTACGACGTCGTGATCGTCGACACCGCCGGCCGCCTCGGCATCGACCAGGAGCTGATGCAGCAGGCCGCGGACATCCGCGACGCCGTCAGCCCCGACGAGATCCTCTTCGTCGTCGACGCCATGATCGGCCAGGACGCGGTCAACACCGCGGAGGCGTTCCGCGACGGCGTCGGCTTCGACGGCGTCGTGCTGTCGAAGCTCGACGGCGACGCCCGCGGTGGTGCGGCGCTCTCCATCGCGCACGTCACCGGCAAGCAGATCATGTTCGCCTCCAACGGCGAGAAGCTGGACGACTTCGACGCGTTCCACCCGGACCGCATGGCGTCCCGCATCCTCGGCATGGGCGACATGCTCTCCCTCATCGAGAAGGCCCAGCAGACCTTCGACGAGGAAGAGGCCGCCAAGATGGCCTCGAAGCTCGCGTCGAAGAAGGGCCAGGAGTTCACGCTCGACGACTTCCTGGCGCAGATGGACCAGGTCCGCCGCATGGGCTCCATCTCGAAGCTCCTCGGCATGCTCCCCGGCATGGGCCAGATGAAGGAGCAGATCGCCAACATCGACGAGCGGGACGTCGACCGCATGGCCGCCATCATCAAGTCGATGACCCCGGCCGAGCGTCAGGACCCGACGATCATCAACGGCTCCCGCCGGGCCCGTATCGCCAAGGGTTCGGGCGCCGAGGTCAGCGCGGTCAAGGGCCTGGTCGAGCGGTTCTTCGAGGCCCGCAAGATGATGTCCCGCATGGCGCAGGGCGGCGGCATGCCGGGGATGCCGGGCATCCCGGGCATGGGCGGCGGTCCCGGCCGGCAGAAGAAGCAGGTCAAGCAGGCCAAGGGCAAGCGCAAGAGCGGCAACCCGATGAAGCGGAAGGCCGACGAGCAGGCCGCGGCCGAGCGTCGCGAGCAGGCGCAGGCGGGCGGCGCGTTCGGCCTCCCGGCGGCGGGTCAGGCCCCCAAGGACTTCGAGCTCCCGGACGAGTTCAAGAAGTTCATGAGCTGACGGCTCGTACGCGGAGGGGCCCGGGGCGGTGCGAAAC
>NZ_JBHJQI010000323.1:0-1147 GCF_042262805.1 Streptomyces sp. NPDC056361 | reverse complement strand
CACCCGTCCCGCCCTGGGGGTACCCCCGGACGAAGTCTGGGGGAGGGACGATTGCCCACACGGGGGGGGGTGGGCGACGGGCGACGGTGGGCGCAGCCCGCACGGGGGCGGGCGCGGCCGCACACGGCGGCGGGCGCAGGAGGCGACGCGGGCCCACACGCGGGCGGCCAGACGCGGGCCGCGGGCGCAGCCCACACGAGGCGCGCGGGCGCAGGCCCACAACGCAAGCCCACACCACAGGCCCACCGTGGGGTCAGGCGCAGCCGGATGCCAGGCACTGCCCGGCGGCTGGCCGCGCCCGCCGGGCCAGCCGCCATCCAGGGGGCTAGGCAGTGAAGAGGCGGGGCGCCACCCAAAGGCCAGGCAGTGAAGAGGCAGGGCGCCACCTAAGGGCCAGGCAGCAAAGAGGCAGGGCGCCGCCCAAAGGGCCAGGTCGAGAAGGATCGGGCGGCGTCCAAGGGGCTAAGCGGTGAAGGGGCGGGCGGGCCAAGGGGCGTCGGCGGGGCGGAGCGCTGACGTCCCGGCCCCGGCGCGCGCGGCGGCGAGCGCGAGCACCCCGGTGGCGAGGCAGGTGTTGTGGAGGCGCCCGGCGAGCACGCCGGAGACGAGCTCCGCGAGCGGCACCCGCGCGTGCTCCATGTCGGCCTCCTCGTCGGACACTTCGTAACGCTCCCCCTCCGCCTCCGCGAGGTCACGCGCGAGGAAGATGCGCAGGGCCTCGTCGGTGCCGCCGGGCGAGGTGTAGACGTCGGCGAGGACGTGCCAGTCGCCGGCCTTGACGTGGGCCTCTTCGTACAGCTCGCGCTGGGCGGCGTGGAGCGGGTTCTCGCCGGGGACGTCGAGCAGGCCCGCGGGGATCTCCCAGAGCTTCTGCCGGACGGGGTGGCGGTACTGCTTGATCAGCAGGACGCGGTCCTGCTCGTCGAGGGCGAGGACGGCCACCGAGCCGGGGTGGACCTGGTAGTCGCGGCGGGCGACGGTGCCGTCCGGCATGACCACGTCGTCCGTGCGGACACTGGTCTTCTTTCCCTGGAAGGGGGTCGTGGTCTCGGCGACCCGCCATTCCTCCGGGGTGTCCTGCAACTGCATCTGGGTCCTCCCACATACGAACCACATACGAAAGCCGGGGTACGGGTCCGTGAGGACC
>NZ_JBHJQI010000322.1:0-1164 GCF_042262805.1 Streptomyces sp. NPDC056361 | reverse complement strand
CGGTGCGACGGCTGTCGCACCGGGCGCCTTCGGAGGTCAGTCCTGGCTGGAAGAGGCCGTGAGGCAGGGCCGCGGGTGGCTCAGCTGGTGGAAGCCGCGGTCCGGACGGCAGCCGTCCGGGACCGGGGCGCCGAAGTAGTCACGGCCGCCGTTGTCGGTGATCGGCGTGCCGGCGCGGCGGGCGGGGGAGCCGGGGTGCAGCCGGTAGTCGACGGGGTTCAGGCCGCCGGGGTTGAGGAGTCGGGGGTTCTTCGTGGACTTCTCGGTGTCGGCCGGCTCGTTGGTGGGGTGGTTGCCGTAGAAGGTGTTGCCCGTCCAGGTGAAGTTCTCCGGCGTGTACTTCGGGCCGGTGTAGCCGCCGGTGCCGAGGTTGTAGAACACGTTGTTCCTCAGCACCATGTTGTTGGTGACGGAACGCTGGTAGACCACCGCGGCGGTGGAGCCTTCGGGCAGGTAGACCGTGTTGTTGTACACCTGGGCGTTGTTCTCCCGGGTGACGTCGAAGATCCGGCCGCTGTCGTTGCGGCTCAGGTTGTAGCGGACGACGGTGTCATTGGTCGTCGACCCGGAACCGCAGCCGCCGCAGAAGAGCATGAAGCCGCCCTCGTTGTCGTGGCTGTAGTTGTACTGGAAGACGGCGCGGTTGTTGCCGTAGTCCGAGTCGAACGCCTGGCCGTCGCCGTTGTCCGGCAGCTTCCGCACGTCGTGCACGTCGTTGTACTGGATCAGGCTGTCGTCGGAGTTGATCGTCCAGATGCCGACGTTGGAACCCATCGGTCGCATGGCGATGTCGTAGACGTGGTTGCGCTCGACCAGGCCGCGGTCGGCGGCGCGCAGGACGATGCCGTCACCACCCGTGTTGCTGATGGTGTTACCCCGGAAGACGATGCGCGTGTTCGGGCGCCAGTTGTTGAGGCCGCCGCAGCCGTCCGTGCTGCCGTAGATCGGTCGGCACATCCAGGTGGTGCGGTTGGTGAGGCCTTCGCGGTCGACGTTGGTGATGCGGGAGTTTTGGACGACGAGGTCGTCGAAGTGGGTGGGGGTGGTGGTTCCGGAGACGCGGAACTGTATGCCGTTGGACCACTTGGTGTTGTCGCCGTAGACGTCGTGGACGTAGATGTCGTCGACGAGGTAGTGGGTGCCGACGCCGTCGGGGAGGTCGGC
>NZ_JBHJQI010000321.1:0-1193 GCF_042262805.1 Streptomyces sp. NPDC056361 | reverse complement strand
CGCGGTGGGTTTATTTTTATGGGGTGGCGTCCCGCGGGGGTAAAACCGGCCCTAGGGGTATTACGTTGCTTGGTGGGGGCACCAGGTCAGCACTGGGGTGGACAGGCCCGGGCGCCCAAGGGCGCCGGGGCCCTCTGTCGTCCGCAGCCCCTCATGGCCCCACCCCCTCCACGCCCGGCTCGTACCAGCGTGGCACGGCGAGGGCGCGGGCGTGACCATTCCGGCGTAAACGGGGCGCACGGGGGGCCGTTGGGCCTTGCGGCGGAGCCGGCACGACCGGGTCGACACGCCTTCGTGACCCGGATCGGCGCAACCGGACCGCGCCCCCGACCGTCCACGAAGCGTGCTGTCACCCCAGATACTCGCCAAGGGCGCCGACTCGGCCGTCCTCGAAGACGACCGGCTCGTCATCACGACGACCGACACGCGCAAGGAAATCCCCCTCGCCGCCATCCAGGAGGTCCGGCGGGACACCGAGACGTCCCTCAAGGTCGTCCTGACCGACGGCGCCCCGCACTGGGTGACGGGCGGCAACCCGACCGCGACCACGCTGTTCCACACGGCCCTGGACGCCGCCCTCCCTGCGGAGCGGGACCCGGCCGGCAGCTCCCTGGTCACCGTCGAGGACGACCCGGGCGCGATCCGCTGGTGGTCGGTGCTCGGCTGGAGCACGGCCTTCGTCGCCGCCTACACCGGTTACGTGTGGTGGACCGCCGTCGCCCACGGCGGCGCGATGGCCGGCATCGCCTTCTTCGCCGGGTTCGGAACGCTCTTCGGCCTGCTCGGCGTCTTCGTCACCGCGAGCAACCTCCACGACCGCTGGGTGCTCAAACGGCGCGGCGTCACCGTCCGGGCCACCGCGGACTACTACGCGAACGGGAAGCGCTCGGACTACTACAAGTACACCGACACCCACGGCAACGAGTACCTCCAGCGCGGCTCCAGCAACTCGACGCCGCACATCCACGTCGTCTACGACCCGCGGAAGACCAGCCGCCACGTCCAGCGGAAGTGGCTCCCCATCCTGGTCGCGCAGTACGCCTTCGGCTCACTCGCCGCCCTCGGCGTCCTCGCGCTCGGCCTGTGGGGCGTCCTCGCCCCGTACATCTGACGGACGGACAGAGCCGACGGACGGACGGGGACCACGGACGGACGGCGCAAACGGTCGAGGGGCGCCCGGGCCTACCGGGCGC
>NZ_JBHJQI010000320.1:0-1260 GCF_042262805.1 Streptomyces sp. NPDC056361 | reverse complement strand
CCCGGCGCCCTTGGGCGCCGGGGCCTGTCCTCCCCTGTGCTGACCTGGAGCCCCGAGCTCTCAAGGTCATCCCCTTCGGACCGTTTTTCCCCGAGCGGTCCGCCTCCCGTTCAAGATCTCCCCTCGGCGGCGGGAGTCAATCCTTGAGTCCTGTCACTCGAACGAGGGGTGTTGAGTGGCGGGAGCGCATTTTCGAATGCGAGTTCGATAGTCTGGCTGGGTTCGACGGAAAGAGGGGGTGCCAGGGACATGGCGCGACGACTCGACGTCACCGGGGCCGACGGCGTACGGCTGGCGGCCTGGGACTTCACGGACGGGACCGCCCGGCGGACGGGCCCCGGCGTCTTACTCCTCCACGGCCTCATGGGGCACGCCGCCCACTGGGCCCCCGCCGTCGCCCGCCTCTCCGGCCGCACCCGCACGGTCGCCCTCGACCAGCGCGGCCACGGCCACAGCGAGCGGCCGCCCGGCGGCGTCTTCACCCGCGAGGCGTACGTCGCCGACGCGGCCGCCGCCGTGGAACAGCTCGGCCTCGGCCCCGTCACCCTCATCGGCCACTCGATGGGCGCCCTCACCGCCTGGCAACTCGCCGCCGAACGCCCCGACCTGGTCCGCGCCCTCGTCATCTGCGACATGCGCGCCTCGGCGCTCGGAGCCGCCTCCCAGCGCGAGTGGCACGACTGGTTCCGCCGCTGGCCCACCCCCTTCCCGACACTCGACGCCGTCCGCCGCTGGTTCGGCGAGGACGACCCCTGGGTCGAGCGCCCCAACCCCGCCCGCGGCGCCTTCTTCGCCGAGGTGATGGCCCAGCACCCCGACGGCTGGCGCCCCGTCTTCGACCCCGCCCACATGCTCACCTCCCGCGAGACCTGGGTCCACGACGCCCACTGGGACTCCCTCGCCGAAGTCCGCTGCCCCACGCTCGTCGTCCGCGGCCTCGACGGTGAGCTCGGCCGCGCCGAAGCCCAGGAGATGGTCCGCGTCCTCCCCCACGGCTCCTACGCCGAAATCCCCGACGCCGGCCACCTCCTCCACTACTCCCACCCCACCGCCTGGCACACCGCCATCTCCCCCTTCCTCACCGGCCTCCTCACCCCCTGACCCCCACCCGCCGTGGCCATTCACTCCGCCGGGCCGAGCCCACCCCGCCACACCCGTTGTGGGCACTCGTTCCTCCCCCAGACTTCGTCCGGGGGGACCCCCAGGGCGGAACGGGTGGACACAACGGACGACGCCCCGCCCGTTGTGGGCAATCGTCCG
>NZ_JBHJQI010000319.1:0-1276 GCF_042262805.1 Streptomyces sp. NPDC056361 | reverse complement strand
CTAGAGCGTGTCTCTTTGATCGGTTGGTCAGTTGATCGGATGTGTCCGTCCGGTTAGTGATCACTGATGCGATGTGGGACCGGATCGAGCCGCTGATGCCGGCCGATCCGGTCCGCGGTCGTCGATGGGCCGACCATCGTCGAACCCTGGAGGCCATCGCGTGGAAGTACCGCACCTGCTCGCCCTGGCGGGATCTGCCGGACGAGCTCGGATCGTTCCAGACTGCTCACAAACGGCTGATCAGGTGGGCCGTGGACGGCACCTGGGAACGCATCCTCGCCGCGGTCCTGACAGCCGCCGAGGGGGCTGACGACATCGGCTGGACCGTGTCGGTGGACTCCACCGTCTGCCGGGCCCACCAGCACGCCGCCGGAGCCGGAAAAAGGGGGCGCCCGGCCGGGCCGAACCCGACGACCACGCACTCGGACGCTCCCGAGGCGGCCTGAGCACGAAGGTCCATCTCGCCAGCGACAGCCGTGCAAGGCCCCTGGCCCTCCGCGTCACCGCGGGCCAGGCGGGCGACGCCCCGGCCTTCGAGACCGTCATGGCCGCAATTCGCGTTCCGCGAAGCGGACCGGGAAGACCGAGGACCCGGCCCGATGCCGTCCTGGCGGACCGTGCGTACTCGTCCCGCGCGATCCGGAGTCACCTCCGTAGACGCGGGATCCGCGTTGTCATCCCCCAGCCGTCGGACCAGGTCGGCCACCGGCTGCGGCGAGGCAGTTCCGGCGGTCGACCGCCGGCTTTCGATGCCGAGGTGTACAAGCAGCGCAACGCGGTCGAGCGGTGCATCAACCGGCTCAAGCAGTGGCGCGGCCTGGCCATGCGAACGGACAAGCTCGCCATCGCCTACCAGGCCGCACTCCACCTCGCCGCCATCCTCATCTGGAGCCGGCGCTGAGCCAGATGCCCGAAGGATTCGTCAGGCCCGTCCATGGACAATGAGCTGGTTTTGTTCTCCGTCAAAGGTGCTGGCCAGGACGTCGGTCTCCTGCCGGTGCCCGTCGAAGAAGCCCCGCTGGTCGACATGCACGATCAGGACGTCGTGGCTGTCGATCACCTCAGAGATGCCCCTGGTCTCAATCGTGTCCGACCACGCGTCCAGGTTCCGGCCGAACCACTCTGGCAGTCCGCACGGCTCGCTCACCGCGTCCCAGAAGTCGTTGAGTGTCTCGATCAGCCGACCCCGCAGGTCAACGATCAGCTCGCTGTCCGTCATCGCAGCAGACTAACCAGCCCCACCACGAGAATCACCGGTCAAAGAGACATGCTCTAG
>NZ_JBHJQI010000318.1:0-1298 GCF_042262805.1 Streptomyces sp. NPDC056361 | reverse complement strand
GAGGCCACCAGGAGCACCGGCACGGGCCCGCGCCGGTCGATGGCCCGCCCGCTGAAGGGCAGCACCACCAGTGCGGCCATGGCGAAGACCGCCAGGACGATGCCCGCCGTCGCCGCGCCCAGATCCCGCACCTGAGCGACGTACACATAGAGGTACGGCACCGTGAAGCCGAGTCCGAACGCGCTCAGCGCGCTGCCTGCCTGAATCCGGCGCATCGCTGCGCCCCTCGCCTTGGTCACACTCACCCACTTCGGTCGCAGGTTCAGAGGTGTAGCTCTGAACCTTGAAGACTTCAACACTAAAGTTAACGGCTTAACAGTACACACTGAAGGACTTCAACGCCAACGAGGCGCGTGGGATACTCGCCGCATGTCCGACACCACCGAGCGGTCCGGTCAGCAGGCCCCCCAGGAGCCGAGCCTCGACGAGCAGATCGCCGCCTATCAGCGCGAGTTCCGCGACCTCGACCCCCAGGTCGAGAAGGTCGTCTCCGCCCTCGGCCGCCTGAACCGCCGCATGAACGTGGCGTACGGCCGCCAGCTCTCGGACCTCGGCATCAGCAACGCCGAGTGGGAGGTCCTCAAGACCCTGGTCCTCGCCGGCGAGCCCTACCGGCTCGGCCCCGGCGAGCTCGCCAAGCGCCTCGGCCTCACCCCGGCCGCGATGACCCACCGCATCGACCGCATGGCGGGAGAAGGCCTGGTCACCCGCGACCGCGACGAGAACAACCGCGTCCGCGTGATCGTCGAGCTCACCGACGAAGGCCGTACGAAGTGGCTGGAGGCCATGCGCATGGCCACCGCCTTCGAGGAGGACCTCCTCCAGGACCTCACCACCGAGGAGCGGGGCGTCCTCGGCGAGGTCCTCATCCGTCTCCTCCGCCGCGTGGAGCTCACCCAGCCCGACGCCGGCGGCCGCCTGAAGGACCTCGACTGACCCTCCAGGCGGGGGTTGACACGCCCCTACCGGATGCGTAGTGTTCTCCGAGTTGTCACCGAGCCGGAACGGTTCTTCGACAACCACTCCCGCCGCTGATGCGGCACCTCTCACTCCGCACGATCTCCCCACCGGGACGAATTTCGGCATGCCGAAATTCATTTCGAATGGCTCGATTATGAGCCGCCGGGGAAATCCGCTAGAGTTTGAGACGTCGGAACGGCCCAACAGCCGGAAAGACAAACCCCGCTGACTGGGAATCAGACGCCGAAAGGATCTGATAGAGTCGGAACCGCCGGAAGGGCCCGGAGCGAAAGCGAAAGGGACCGGAAAGCACCGAGGAAATCGGATCGGAAAGATCT
>NZ_JBHJQI010000317.1:0-1316 GCF_042262805.1 Streptomyces sp. NPDC056361 | reverse complement strand
GCCCGGGCCCCCCCCCCCCCCCCCGCCGCCCGCTTGCCTCCCCGCCGGGTCAGGCGGAGTCGCGGCGGACGAGCGACGTCGGCGTGATCACCGACTCGGGCCCCTCGGGACCCGTCCCGTCGAGCAGCCGCATCAGCAGCTTCACCATCAGCCGGCCCATGCCCTCGATGTCCTGGTGCACCGTGGTGAGCGCCGGAGAGGTCCTGCGGACCACCGAGTCCATGTCGTCGAAGCCCACGACCGCCACGTCCTGCGGCACCCGCACGCCCCGCTCCCGCAGGGTGAACAGCGCGCCCGAGGCCATCAGGTCGTTCGCGACGAACACCCCGTCGACGTCCGGCCGCCGGTCGAGCAGCTCCGCCATCGCGCGGGCCCCGCTCTCCTCGGTGAAGTCGCCCCCGCACAGCAGGTCCGGATCGGCGTCGATGAGGACGTCCCGGTAGCCGTGGATCCGGTCGACCGCGGACGTCTGGTCGGGCGGCCCCGAGATGTGGGCGATGGTCCGGCGGCCGAGCCCCACCAGGTGCCGCACCGCCTCCCGGGCGCCGCCGCGGTTGTCGCAGTCGACGAACGGGACGCTCGGCGCGGTGCCCGGGGCGGGCCGACCGCCGAAGACCACGGGGATCCGGGCCCGGTCGATCACGGCCGGCAGCGCGTCGTCGCTGTGCAGCGAGAACGCCAGCGCGCCGTCGACGTGCCCGCCGCCGAGGTAGCGGGCGATCCGGTCGTGGTCACCGGCGCCCTCCACCCACAGCAGCACCAACTGCGCGTCGTGCGCCGTCAGCTCCCGGCTGATGCCGCGCACCTGCTGCTCGAAGAACGGGTCCGAGAAGACCCGGAACTCCGGCTCCGCGATGATCACGGCCACCGCGCCGTTGCGCCGGGTCACCAGGGTGCGCGCCGCGTGGTTGGGCACGTAGCCGAGCTCCTCGACCGCCCGGCGCACCTTCTCGACCAGCGGGGAGCGCACCCCCGCACCGCCGTTCACGACCCGCGAGGCCGTGGCCCGGGACACGCCCGCGTGCGCGGCGACGGCTTCCAGCGTGGGGCGGGACCCCGTGGTCGGTTCGGTCACGGCGGGCGCTCCTCGACTGCGTCGGCTGGTGGGCGGGCGGAGGTCCGCGCGTCCCGGCTGCCGCCCCGGAACCACGGTCCTGCACCTACCAGGATATCCGCAGCCCGCATCGTCTGAGAGCGCTCCCAGCGGCTTGTCCCGGCCGCCGCTCCCACCCGTACCCGGACACGGCTCCGCCCCGCCCCCACGCCGGGCACCTACACAGGCACGTGCACCGTCTCCACCCGGCTCGCCACCAACC
>NZ_JBHJQI010000316.1:0-1636 GCF_042262805.1 Streptomyces sp. NPDC056361 | reverse complement strand
CGCCACGGCGGTGCGCCCCTCCTCGTCGCTTCAAGGGCTTCGTCGTCCCGAGGGCCTTCGTCGGCCCGGGGGCCGGCTCAGGCGCGCGGGCGGCCCATCGCCCGGTACGTCCAGCCGGCGGCCCGCCAGCGCTCGCCGTCGAGGGCGTTGCGGCCGTCGAGGACGATCCGGGCGGCGGCCACCTTCGCCAGCTCGGCGGGGTCGAGCTCGCGGAACTCGCGCCACTCCGTCAGGTGCAGCACCACGTCCGCCCCGCGCACGGCCTCCAGGGCCGAGTCGGCGTACCCCAGGGTCGGGAAGACGCGGCGCGCGTTCTCCATGCCCTTCGGGTCGTAGACGGTGACCTGACCGCCCTGGAGGTGTATCTGGCCGGCCACGTTGAGCGCGGGGGAGTCGCGGACGTCGTCCGAGTCCGGCTTGAAGGTGGCGCCGAGCACGGCGACCCGGCGGCCCAGGAAGGTGGACCCGCCGAGGGCCTCGCGGGCCATCTCCACCATCTGGCCGCGCCGCCGCATGTTGATCGAGTCGATCTCGCGCAGGAAGGTCAGCGCCTGGTCGGCGCCGAGCTCGCCGGCCCGGGCCATGAAGGCCCGGATGTCCTTGGGCAGGCAGCCGCCGCCGAAGCCGATGCCGGCGCGCAGGAACTTGGCGCCGATCCGGTCGTCGTGGCCGATGGCCTCGGCCAGCTTGGCGACGTCGGCGCCCGCGGCCTCGCACAGCTCGGCCATCGCGTTGATGAAGGAGATCTTCGTCGCGAGGAAGGAGTTCGCGGACGTCTTCACCAGCTCGGCCGTCGGGAAGTCGGTGACCACGAACGGCGAGCCCTCGCCGACCGGGCCGGCGTACACCTCGCGCAGGACCTTCTCCGCCGTCCCGCCGCGGACGCCGACGACGATCCGGTCCGGGTGCAGGGTGTCCTGCACGGCGAAGCCCTCCCGCAGGAACTCGGGGTTCCAGGCGAGGTCGACGCCCTCGGGCAGCAGCCCCGCGAGCCGCTCGGCCGAGCCGACGGGCACGGTGGACTTGCCGACGACCAGGGCCCCCTCGCGTACGACTCCGGCGAGGGAGGCGAAGGCGGCGTCCACGTAACTCATGTCACAGGCGTACTCGCCGTGCTTCTGCGGGGTGTTCACGCAGACGAAGTGCACGTCGCCGAAGGCGCCGACCTCCTCCCAGGAGGTGGTGAAGCGCAGGCGTCCGCTCGATCCCTCGATGCCGGCCACGTGCTGCGCGAGGAGCTCTTCGAGGCCGGGCTCGTACATGGGGACGCGGCCGGCGGCCAGCATCTCGATCTTCTCGGGGACGACGTCGAGCCCGAGCACCTCGAAGCCCAGCTCCGCCATGGCCGCGGCGTGGGTCGCGCCGAGGTAGCCGGTGCCGATCACGGTGATCTTCAGGGCCATGCGGGTCTCCAGTGAACGTCGGCCGGAAATGCCTGCCCGAGCATAGTCGTGCCCTGGTCCGGGGCCGGGGCACGCCCTACCATTTCAGTTACTTAACGGTAGTTAGCAAGCCTGGGAGTGAGTGAACGTGACGGGTTCCAAGGACTTCGACCTGTATCGGCCCTCCGAGGAGCACGACATGCTCCGGGAGTCGGTCCGTGCGCTCGCGGAGGCGAAGATCGTTCCGTTCGCGG
>NZ_JBHJQI010000315.1:0-1709 GCF_042262805.1 Streptomyces sp. NPDC056361 | reverse complement strand
TCTGGCTCACTTTCCGGGCTCTGTCGCTATTTTGGGGGTTGTTGGGCAGCTTTCAGGTGTGATGGGTGGGGCTCAGATTGCGGACCTTCTACTGCCTGGTGTTGCGGTGCAGGTCGACCAGCTGGTGCTGACGGATGCCGAGGCCCGGGTCGCTGTGCGATCACGGGCAAAGTCGGCGGTCTGTTCCGGATGCGGGCAGAGATCTTCGAAAGTGCACTGCTACTACCAGCGGACGCTGGCGGATCGACCGGTCGCCGGCCGACGCGTACGAATCGAACTGCGAGCGCGCCGACTCGTGTGCGGGAACGAGGACTGTGCCCGTCGGACGTTCGCCGAGCAGATACCGGCCCTGACCCGTCGCCACGCACGCCGCACGGAGGCTCTCACCGCCAACCTCACGGACGTGGCCCTGTTCCTGGGCGGCCGGCCAGGAACCCGACTGTTCCAGCGGATGGCCATCGATACCTGCAAGGACACTCTGCTCCGGCTCATCCGGGCACTTCCGCTCCCCTCATCGGGGCTGGTGCCGCATCTCGGCGTCGACGAGTTCGCCGTTCGGCGGGGACGGACCTACGCGACGATCCTGATCGACATGACAACCCGCCGCCCCATCGACGTCCTGGCCGACCGGGCCGCTGCCACCTTCGCGTCCTGGTTGCGGGATCACCCTGAGGTCCGGATCATCTGCCGCGACCGGGCCGGCTCCTTTCGTGACGGAGCCCAGGCCGGTGCCCCTCAGGCCAGACAGGTCGCAGATGCCTGGCATCTTCTCAACAACTTGGCGCAAGCAGTCGAACGCGTCATCGGGCGGCACCGCGCTGACCTGCGACAGCCCCTCACCACCCACGACGGCCGGTCCAACGACGCCCCGGCGCCTGAGGGCCACGGCCGCACCGAGTTGGACATCCACGGACGCCCACGACCACTGGTCGCCCGCACTCGCGAACGCCACCAGCAGATCCACGAACGCATCGCCCGGGGTGACAGCCTTCGCGCTATCGCACGCGATCTTCAGCTCAGCCGCGGCACAGTCAACCGCTTCGCACACGCCGAGGAAGTCGACGAACTCCTCATCGCAGCCGTCAACCGGCCCAGTCTGATCGACGACTACCGCATCTACCTTCACCATCGCTGGATGGAAGGCTGCACGAACGCCTCCGCGCTCACCAGGGAGATCCAGCGACTGGGCTACCGGGGTGACGTCAGCACGGTTCGCCGGCACCTGAAGCCCTACCGCGCTGGTGCGATCCCGGCCACCGCCCCCTCGCCCTACCTGACCGTCCGCAGAGTCACGGACTGGATCATGCGTCGGCCCGAGCACCTCACAGACGTCGAGCGAAAGGGGCTCGAGGAACTCTGCGAGCGGAACCGCGTGCTGGAGACGACCGTCGAGTACGCCCGCCGCCTGGCACTCATGATCCGCGAACGCCGCAACGAGCACCTGGCCCTCGACGTCTGGATTGCCGACGTCCGCCTCGACGGCCAACGCGAACTGCGGACCCTGGCCAACGGCATGCGACGCGACCGCGCAGCCGTCCAAGCAGCCCTGACCACGACGTACACCTCCGGGGCTGTCGAAGGCAACGTCACCAGGATCAAGCTGCTGAAGAGACAAATGTATGGCCGCGCGAACTTCGATCTCCTACGGCGCCGCATCCTGCTCTCACCATGATCAAGAAGCTGCCCACCCCCAAAATAGCGACAGAGCC
>NZ_JBHJQI010000314.1:0-1753 GCF_042262805.1 Streptomyces sp. NPDC056361 | reverse complement strand
AGGGCTTGCCGGGAAACAAGTCGTGGCTTCCGGCTGTGGGACTCGTTGTTCTGGTATGGGGAGAGCGGAGGGGATCGAGGACGTCCTGGCGGTGAAGTTCCAGGCGTTGTTGCCGCATCTGGACGAGCGGCAGCGTCGGCTGGCCATAGGGGCGGAAGCGCTGTCGCTGGGGCATGGTGGGATCAGGCTCGTCGCTGCCGCGGCCGGGGTTCGAGAGGGCACGGTCTCGCGCGGTGCGGCTGAAGTGGAGTCTGGTCAGGTTCTGGTGGGGCGGGTCCGTCGTTCTGGTGGGGGCCGGAAGAGGGCTGTGGACCTTGATCCGGGGCTGCGGCCGGCGCTGCTTGCGCTGGTCGAGCCCGACGAGCGGGGCGATCCCATGTCACCGCTGCGCTGGACGACGAAGTCGACCCGGAAGCTGGCAGCGGCGCTGACCCGGCAGGGCCACCGGGTCTCCGCCGACACGGTCGCCGGCCTGCTGCGGGAGGAAGGCTTCAGTCTGCAGGCCAACGCCAAGACCATCGAAGGTGCCCAGCACCCCGACAGGGACGCCCAGTTCCGCTACCTCAACGAGCAGGCACGAGACCACAGGGACGCCGGTGACCCGGTGATCAGCGTGGACAGCAAGAAGAAGGAACTGATCGGCGACTACAAAAACGCCGGGCACGAATGGCAGCCCGCAGGGCAGCCTGTGAGGGTCAAGACACACGACTTCCCCGGCCAGGCCGAGAAGGCGATTCCGTACGGAATCTATGACACGGCGGCGAACACCGGCTGGGTCAGCATCGGCACCGATCACGACACCGCGGCGTTCGCCGTCGCCTCGATCCGGCGCTGGTGGCAGGCCCGCGGCCGACACGACTACCCCCGCGCCCGTCGGCTGCTGATCACCGCCGATGGCGGGGGCTCCAACGGCTACCGCACCCGCGGCTGGAAGACCCAGCTCGCCGACCTCGCTGCCGAGACCGGCCTTGAGATCACGGTGTGTCACCTTCCGCCCGGCACCTCGAAGTGGAACAAGATCGAGCACCGGCTGTTCTCCCACATCACCATGAACTGGCGAGGCAGACCCCTGACCAGCCACGAAGTCATGCTCCAAACCATCGCCGCGACCACCAGCCGCACCGGCCTCACCGTGCATGCCGAACTCGACAGCGGCGAGTACCCCACCGGCATCCGCATCAGCGACGACGAGATCGCCGCCCTGCCCATCACCCGCCATCGCTTCCACGGCGACTGGAACTACACCCTCCACCCCCAGCATCCGACAGACGCTGCGACCACCGGCAGCACACCTGACGAGGCCCCGACGGACAGACCGACTCGCCTCACGCGGCACTCGCTCCAGGACCCGGAACTGACCGGGATGACCCGCCGGCAGCTCAGCGAACTCATCGACCTGATGACTCCAGCGATGGAGGTTCAACGCGAGCAAATGCTCCGCACACGTCGAGGTCACGAGCGCCTGGTGGCCCCTGGCGCAGGTGCCAAAGCCAAACTCACCTCAGCCGACCGGGTCCTGGTCACAGTGCTCCACCTGCGAAAACTCGCGACCCTGGACCTCCTGGGTCAGCTCTTCAACACCACCGCCATGACCATCAGCCGCGCAGCGAAAGACGTCCGCCCACTCCTGGAAGCCCATGGTGTCCACCTCCCCGCCTCAACAGCCCGATTCCGCACACGGGAAGACATCGCCAGGTTCCTCAACTCCGACAAAATCAAGATCAAACCGACGTGTTGATTCCCGGCAAGCCCT
>NZ_JBHJQI010000313.1:0-1773 GCF_042262805.1 Streptomyces sp. NPDC056361 | reverse complement strand
GTCCCGGAAGGGGCTCGGGGGCGGCGGGCGCAGCGGGCCGACCGGGAGGTTCGACCGGTCAGACTCCCGCGCCGGTCATACGGCGACGGCGGGCGATGAACAGTCCGCCGCCGAGCGCGGCCGCCGCGACGAGGCTGCCGCCGACGGCCATCTCGGTGGAGCTGGGGGCGAGCGAGCCGCCGAGACCGCCCTGCGCGCCCTGGCCGGCCAGGACCCGGAACGGCTGGGTCAGGGTGCGGCCGTTGCACTGGACGGCCAGGTTGTACTGGCCGGGCGTGGCGTTGTTGAAGATGCGGGGGGTGGCGGTCGACACCCCGTTGACGGCGGCGGGGAGCGTGGTCGTCGGGAAGGCGTTCGACGTGACCGTGCCACCCGCGCAGCCGCGGACGGTGATCGTGAGGATCGCGCCCTGGTGGACCGCGAAGGGGGACACGGTGACGCCGTTGGAACCGTCTCCGCCCCGCTCGACCTGGAGAGGGACCGTCACGTTGCTGGGCCCGTTGGTTGCGGTGGCGAGGGGGGCCGCGAGTCCGAGCGCCGCGAACGCGGTCGCCGTCACCGCCAGAGTGCGTGCAGCACGCATGGTTGAACCTCCTGTGGAAGACGCCCCAAAGCGGTGCTCCGGGAGATTCGACGAGTACGCCTTCCATGACGAACCATCACAAGTCGGTGCGAGCCGTGCACGTCGGCACTGGGCCACCCCGGTGAGGCGACACGCCGAGGAAAGAGCCCTCTGAGGCAACGGAGCCGCAGGTCAAAGGCGTTCGGGATGCTTATCTGACGATTACTCGGATGGGTCAGCCCCGATGTCACCCGGCTGCGCCCCGACCGCGCTTCGGCACGGGCTGCCGCGCCCGCCCCGTACCCGCCCTGCCGCCGCCTCCACGCACACCCCCCGCACCGCCTCCGGCCCGCGTCTCGGCCCGGGCCGTCCGCGCCCGTCCCGTACGCCGCCGACGACCTCGACACCCGTTCGGCAGCGGGCACCCACCCGTTCGCGCCGTCCGGCGCGACGGCGCGCGCGACCGGCTTTACCGTTCTGACGACGCCGAGAAGGGAGAACCATGCCCCCGAAGGACTTCCGCGTCTTCGAACGCAGGAGACGCCGACCCTGGGGCGTCCTGGCCCTCGCCATGCTGTCCGGACTCGCGATGATGCGCAACGGGGTGGACATCGCCGACGGGCCGCCTCAACCCGCCGCCGCCGCCCGGCCGGTGGCGCATCCGGTCGCCCCGCCACCGCCCGCCGCGACCACCGGTCTGGAGCCGCTGCCCTTCGCACCGGCGTCCCGGATCAAGATCCCGGCGATCCGGGTGGCGGCCCCCATCATGGACGTGGGCCTGGACGCGGACGACTGGGTGGCGGCCCCGCCGCCGGAGGACCCCAACCTCGCCGGCTGGTACCAGAACGGCATCGCCCCCGGCCAGCGCGGCACCTCCGTCATCGTCGGCCACGTCGACAACGCGAAGGGACCGGCGGTCTTCTACGGCCTGGGCTCGCTCCAGAAGGGCCAGCACGTCGAGGTCGAGCGGTACGACGGCCGGGTCGCGGTCTTCGAGATCTACGGCGTCGAGGTGTACGCCAAGGACAACTTCCCCGGCGTGCAGGTCTACGCCGACAACGGGGAGCCGGAACTCCGGGTGATCACCTGCGGCGGCGGCTACACCCGCTCGCGTGGCTACGACGGGAACGTCGTCGTGTACGCCCGTATGGTCGGCTCCCGCTGACCGACCGTCATGCGAAGGGCCCCGGCACCAGGAGGTGCCGGAGCCC
>NZ_JBHJQI010000312.1:0-1844 GCF_042262805.1 Streptomyces sp. NPDC056361 | reverse complement strand
GGGGCCCGGCGCCGGGGGGCCGGGCCCCCGAACCGGCCCCCGGGAGGAGGCTCAGTCGCTCGCCCCGAGGTGCGGCGCCGGGCGTCCGGGGTAGCCGGGCGGCGGGTTCAGCCGCTGGCCGGGGAGGCCGCCCATCTCGTACTTGAGCAGCTTCCTGGCCTTCTCGGGGTCGGTCTCGCCCTCGCCGTACGAGGGGCAGAGGTGGGTGATCGGGCAGGCGCCGCACGCGGGCTTGCGGGCGTGGCAGATCCGGCGTCCGTGGAAGATCACCCGGTGCGAGAGCATCGTCCACTCGCTCTTCGGGAAGATCTCGGCGATCTCCGCCTCGATCTTGACCGGGTCCTCCTGCTCGGTCCACTTCCAGCGCCTGACCAGGCGCATGAAGTGGGTGTCGACGGTGATGCCGGGGACGCCGAAGGCGTTGCCCAGGACGACGAAGGCGGTCTTGCGGCCGACTCCCGGAAGCTTGACGAGGTCGTCGAGGCGGCCGGGGACCTCGCCGCCGAAGTCGTCCCTGAGGGCGGCGGCGAGACCCATGATCGACTTGGTCTTGGCGCGGAAGAAGCCGGTGGGGCGGATGAGCTCCTCGACCTCCTCGGGCACGGCGGCGGCGAGGTCCTCGGGCGTGGGGTACTTCGCGAAGAGGGCGGGGGTGGTCTGGTTGACCCGCAGGTCGGTGGTCTGCGCCGAGAGGACCGTGGCGACGAGCAGCTCGAAGGGATTGCGGAAGTCGAGCTCCGGATGGGCGTACGGGAAGACCTCGGCCAGTTCCCGGTTGATCTTCCGTGCTCTGCGGACCATCGCGAGCCGCGACTCGGGCTTCACAGCCTTCCGATTTGAGGCTTTCACCCGTTTCGACACGCCGTGTTCGCCCACAGCGGAATTACCTTCGACCGACACTCTTCCAGCCCCCTTGGCCTGCGCTCTCACCGGCGAGTTGGACACTCGGCCAGCCTAGGGGCCACCGCCGACATCCGCCCCGGGCGTGGCCGATCGGACCCCAATCGGGCCCCTGGCGTACGGACGGGTAGCTCCGTGGGTCAAACTTGCTGTGATTGATCGCACGGTTTTGTGCGTCCGGCATCATGGGACCCAGGTCCTTTGAGCAGGTCGACAGTAGGAGAGAACTCGTGGACGACGTTCTGCGGCGCGCCCCGCTCTTCGCGGCGCTCGATGACGAGCAGGCAGCCGAGCTGCGCGCCTCGATGAGTGAGGCGACGCTCGCCCGTGGCGACGCGCTCTTCCACGAGGGCGACCCCGGTGACCGCCTGTACGTGGTCACCGAGGGCAAGGTGAAGCTGCACCGCACCTCCCCCGACGGGCGCGAGAACATGCTGGCCGTCCTCGGCCCCGGCGAGCTCATCGGCGAGCTCTCGCTCTTCGACCCGGGCCCGCGCACCGCCACCGCCACCGCGCTGACCGAGGTCAAGCTGCTCGGTCTCGGCCACGGCGACCTCCAGCCCTGGCTGAACGCCCGCCCCGAGGTCGCCACCGCGCTGCTGCGCGCGGTCGCCCGCCGGCTGCGCAAGACCAACGACCAGATGTCCGACCTGGTCTTCTCCGACGTCCCGGGCCGTGTCGCCCGCGCGCTCCTCGACCTGTCGCGCCGCTTCGGCGTGCAGTCGGAGGAGGGCATCCACGTCGTCCACGACCTCACCCAGGAGGAGCTGGCCCAGCTGGTCGGCGCCTCCCGCGAGACGGTGAACAAGGCGCTCGCCGACTTCGCCCAGCGCGGCTGGCTGCGCCTGGAGGCCCGCGCCGTGATCCTGCTCGACGTCGAGCGCCTCGCGAAGCGCTCGCGCTAGCACCCCGCCCTACGTGAAAGGCCGCCCCGGTCCGAGGAC
>NZ_JBHJQI010000311.1:0-1844 GCF_042262805.1 Streptomyces sp. NPDC056361 | reverse complement strand
ACCCCTCAACTGTGCTCGGAATGACGGGACTTGGGCACGAGACAGATCAGGCTCTCGTCCGTTCCGACGACCAGGGCGCCCGCTCCCGTGACGGCGACCGCACGGATCGGGGGACCCGGACGGAAGGACAACTTCGGTCCGCCTTCCGGGCGGTGGAGTTCGACGAGGCCGTCGGCCCAGGCCGCGGCGACCAGCGGGCCGTGCGGGGTCTCCGCCGCGTGCAGGGAGACGACCGGGGACGGGCGCTCGGCGAGCGGGTCCGGGCGCGGGTCGCGGCCCGGGGTCCAGAGCCGTACCGTGCCGTCCGCGCCGCCGGAGCAGACGAACGGGGTCTCGGAGTCGACCGCCGCCACCGCCGTGACCCGGCCGCTGTGCGAGGCCGCCTGGTGCAGGCCGGTCAGACCGAAGGCGTGCACGGAACCGAGCCGGTCCCCCACCACCACGGAACCCGCTATGGCCGCGAGGGCCGTGCCCGGGTGCCTGGCCAGGGTCGCCGACACGGCCTCGGTGAGGCGCTCCAGGTACGGGGCCCGGGGCGCGGTGCCCCGCACGGTGTGCAGCCTGCCGCGGTCGTCGAGGAGCAGCACCGTGCCGTCGGGCGCGGGCGCGAGCGCGGTGACCCGGCCGGGGACGGTGTGCGCCAGGCGTCCGGCCGGGCCTGCGTCCGCCTCGTGGAGCAGCCGTACGGCTCCGGTGCGGTCGCCGACGAGCAGCGTCCCCTCCAGCGGACCGCCGGCCGCGCCGAGCACGGTGACCGGACCGGGCCAGGGCGGCGTCAGGTCGCCCCGGTGGCGGGCCCACCTGAGCCGCCAGGGCGCGCCCTCCGCGAGCTCCCGGAGCGCGGGGCGCAGCCGGGGGTCGGCTCCGTCGCCGAGTGCGGCGAGCAGCACCGACGCGCGTTCCGCCGGGGGCTGTTCGCGGCAGAGCGACTGCCCGGCGCGCATCCACGCGGCGCGCAGCCCGCCGTGGTCGTCCGCGGTGCCCTCGCCGGGCCGGGCGGGGGCCTCGGGGCCGTCGAGGGTGCCGGGCACGCCGGCCGGCGCGGCGCCGGTGACGTACGCGGTGGTGACGAGCAGCGGGTCGGCCCGGCAGACGGCCACGGGGTCGGAGAGGTCGGGCAGCGGCCGGGGCGCGGGCACCGCGGGGAGGACCTCGCCGGGTCCGGGGTCGCCGTCCAGGTCCACGAGCGTGACCCGGCGTTCGGCGCGGAGCACGCCCGGGGCGGGGCTGCCGCTCCTGGCCTCGACCACCAGCCGGATCCTGCCCACGCCCGCGAGCTCTCCGATCAGCCGGGTGAGCTCGGTCGGCTCGGCCGCCGCGTGCAGGTCCGTCAGGACCAGGACGGCCCGTCCGGCGGGCCTCGCCTCACTGGTGGCGAGCGCGTGCACGAGGTCGCCGGGCGACCGCGCCACGACGCCGAGCCGGTCGGCGATCGTCCAGGTGGCGCCGAGCGCGCTCTGCCCGGCCAGCGGCACGAGGACCCGGCCGGTCCGTCGTCGCGTCCGACCGGCCCGGGGGCCGTACGCGGCGAACCAGCCGAGCAGGGCCGTCTTCCCCGCGCCCGCCGCGCCGGTGACCACGCACAGCCGCGGCGCCTCCGGGTCGGTCAGCCAGCCGAGCAGGGCCGCGGCCTCGGCTTCCGTACCGGTGACGGGTCGGCGTCCGTCCCATGCCGAGGACGGGGTCACGGACGTCATGGAGCACCTCACGGGCAAGACGGTGCGGGCGGCTGACGCCTCCGACTCTAGTCGCCCCGGGGTCCGGGAGTGCCTGGTCGATCGAGCCGGGTCCGGGCGATGCCGGACGGGCCCGGTGGCTCGCCGCCCGGGCCGGGCTCACGGCCC
>NZ_JBHJQI010000309.1:0-1916 GCF_042262805.1 Streptomyces sp. NPDC056361 | reverse complement strand
CCCCGGCCCCGCCCCGGGCCGGCCCCCCGTCGGTCCTCGCCGGTCCGGGCCGCCCCCGGCGGTCCGCGCCGGTCCTCGCCGGTCCGCGCCGGTCGGGATATGCCGACCGGCCCCAGGGCTATGCGCACGTCCCGCCGCACCTCCTCGCCCGCCCGCCGCCGCCCCCAGGATGGGACGGACGGCATCGCGACGAAGGCTGGAGGATCATGGAGACCACTCGGTCGAAGACCGTGGACCAGGGGGACGAGGGGTTCGACGCCGCCGTACGGGGTGTGGTCGCACCGACCGACACGACGGGCGGCACGCTCCGGCTCGTCCGCACGGACGACTTCGACTCGCTGGACCCCGGCAACACCTACTACGCCTACACGTGGAACTTCCTCCGGCTCGTCGGCCGGACCCTGGTCACCTTCGACACCGCCCCCGGCAAGGACGGCCAGCGGCTCGTGCCCGACCTGGCCGAGGCGCTCGGCGAAGTCTCCGAGGGCGGCCGGGTGTGGACGTACCGGCTGCGCGCCGGACTGAAGTACGAGGACGGCACGCCCGTCACCTCCGCCGACGTCAAGTACGCCATCGCCCGCAGCAATTACGGCACCGACGTGCTGGGCGCCGGCCCGACCTACTTCCGCCACCTGCTCGGCACCGACTACGGCGGCCCGTGGCGGGAGCCGGACGCGGACGGGCCCGTCACCCTGGAGACCCCCGACGACCGCACCCTGGTCTTCCGGCTCCTCGAACCGTTCGCCGGTCTCGACCTCCTCGCGACCATGCCGAGCACCACGCCGGTGCCGCGCCACCGGGACACCGGCGCCGACTACCGGCTCGGACCGGTGGCGACCGGCCCGTACCGGGTCGCCTCCTACACCCGCGGCGAGCTCGCCGTCCTGGAGCCCAACCCGCACTGGGACCCGTCCACCGACCCGGTGCGCGTCCGGCGGGCCGAGCGCGTCGAGGTCCACCTCGGCAAGGACCCGCACGAGGTCGACCGCATGCTGCTCGCCGGGGAGGCGCACGTCGACCTGGCCGGTTTCGGGGTGCAGCCCGCGACGCAGGAACGGATCCTCGCGGACCCGGAACTGCGCGCCCACACCGACAACCCGCTCACCGGGTTCACCTGGATCTACTGCCTGTCGAGCAACATCGCGCCGTTCGACGACGTGCACTGCCGTCGGGCCGTGCAGTTCGCCACCGACAAGGCCGCGATGCAGCTGGCCTACGGCGGACCGGTCGGCGGCGACGTCGCGACCACCCTCCTGCCGCCGACGCTCGACGGCTACCAGCCGTTCGACCGCTACCCCGTCGGCCCCGACGCCACCGGCGACCTGGACGCCGCGCGCGCCGAACTCAAGGCGGCCGGCCGCCCGGACGGCTTCCGCACCAGGATCGCGGCCCGCAAGGACCGCCTGAAGGAGTACCGGGCGGCCGAGGCCCTGTCGGCCGGCCTCGCCCGGGTGGGCATCGAGGCCGAGGTCGTCGACTTCCCGTCGGGCGACTACTTCGACCTCTACGGCGGCTGCCCCGCGTACCTGCGCGAGCACGGCATCGGGATCATCATGTTCGGCTGGGGCGCCGACTTCCCCGACGGGTACGGCTTCTTCAAGGAGCTCGTCGACGGCCGGGCGATCAAGGAGCGCGGCAACCAGAACATGGGCGAGCTGGACGATCCCGAGATCAACGCCCTGCTCGACGAGGGCGCGCGGTCCTCCGACCCGGAGCGGCGCGCGGAGATCTGGCACCGCATCGACCGGCTGGCGATGGAGCACGCGGTGATCGTGCCGTACCTCTACCCGCGGTCCCTGCTCTACCGCCACCCGGACACCCGCAACGTCTACGTCACCGGTTCCTTCGGGATGTACGACTACGTGGCGCTCGGCGCGAGCTGAGCGCCCCCGGCCCGCACCGCGCACCGCACCGGG
>NZ_JBHJQI010000308.1:0-1928 GCF_042262805.1 Streptomyces sp. NPDC056361 | reverse complement strand
GGAACGGGGGCCCGTACGCGTGTTCCGGAGCCCCCCGCCGGGTCCCTCGTTCGGAGGACGGGGGTGACGTGAAAGGCACCGTACGTACCGAGACCTCCCGTATGGTCGCCCCATTCCAAGGGATCACGCACGGCAAGGGCGGCAACGTTGGCTGAACGACGGACGGTACTCAAGGGAGTTCTCGCGGCATCGGGCGCCGCCATCGCCGGGACGGGAACGACCGCCGCCGCGCCGACGCCCGGACGCGGCGGCCCCTACTCCACCCCCGTCGAGCTGCGCTGGCTCGGCGTCGCCGGCTGGGAGATCGTCATCGACGGCGACCGCAGCATCCTCTTCGACCCGTACCTGAGCCGCATGCCCTGCCTGGGGCCCACCGGCCGACTGGACCCCGGGCTGCCGCTGCGGAACGACCCGGCCGCCGTGGAGCGGGTGGCGGCGCACCACCTGGCCGCCCCGCCCGAGCTGATCCTGGTCAGCCACGGCCACTTCGACCACGTGGCGGACGTGCCCCAGCTCCTCGGCCGCCCGGAGTGGCGGCGGTCCCGGATCCGCACGGTCTGCGACGAGACCGTCCGCCACCTGCTCACCGCCATGGGCACACCTCCCGCGCGCGTCTCCGACGTGATCCAGGTCAAGGGGGGCGAGTACCTGCAGTTCGACGGGTACACCGTGGAGGTCTTCCGCAGCCTGCACAGCCAACTGGCCGACCACGGCTCCTTCGCGCCCGGCCGCAGGGCCGCGCCGCCCCGCAGGCCGGCGGTCCTCGGCGACCTCGTCGAGGGCGACACGTTCGCCTACCAGGTGTCCGTCGACTCGGGCCCGAGGATCCTGCTCATGGGCGCCAGCAACTTCGTCGAGCGGGAGTTGAGCGGCATCCGACCGGACGTCGCCCTGGTGCCGATGAGTTCGCACGGCGCCGTGCACCGCTACGTGGAACGGCTGCTGCGCGCCACGGAGAACCCGCCGCTGCTGATCCCGACCCACCACGACGACCTGGTCGCACCGCTCGGCACGGCCGTCACCGCCCACGCCGCCCAGCCCTCCGCCGCCCAGCAGTTGTCCCGGCTGGCCCCGAGCGTCTGCCGCGTCCTCGACCCCGGGCCCCTGCGGCCCGTGGACCTGCGCACCGCGTTCGCCTGACCCCGGCCGCCCGGAGCCCGAGGAGATCATCCGGAGAGCGCCGTCGGAAAGGATGGCCGTGCATCCGGACAGATCAGACAGGAAGGGCGTACGGGTATGACGAAGGCATGGCGCACAGCGGTCACCTCGGTCGCGGCGGTTGCGGCGGTGTCGGCCGGCGCCGGCGCGGCGCACGGCGCGCAGACGGGGGCGGACGCGGGCTTCAGCTTCACGGCCGAGAAGTACGCCGCGGTGCCGTTCGGCACGGACCGGGCCACGGTCTGGCAGATGCTCGTCGGGGCGCCGCAGTCGCCCCCGCCCGGCTCGGCGAGCGGCTGGTGCGAGAACACCAGCATGACCATCCAGTGTTTCACCGCGAGCGGCGACTACGTGCCGTACGGGAACTTCAACTTCAACGCGGCCGGCACGCTGGTGTCGAAGCAGAACGAGTTCCTGTACAAGCCGACGGCGCCGTCCATGACGCTGTCCAAGTACAACAAGGTCCAGCTGGGCATGACCGAGGCGCAGTTCCGGGCGATCGTGCCCGCCGCCTCGTGCGTGGTCCGCGAGGAGGCGTACCCCAACTGGCCCGCCACCACGGGCCACAAGCTCGCCTACAAGTGCGACGCGTCGACGGGCCTGTTCCCGCCGGTCGCGTACTTCGACCTGACCGACGGCAAGGTCACGTACAAGTACCAGCGCGCCCTCACCTGACCGGAGCGCCGGGAGCCCTTCTCCGACACCATCGTCGGGGTGCTCGGCCGCACCGACCGGCCGGGCTGCTGAGCGGAGGACGAGGAGGGTGTCCG
>NZ_JBHJQI010000307.1:0-1951 GCF_042262805.1 Streptomyces sp. NPDC056361 | reverse complement strand
GAGTGAGGAGGGCCCGGTTTCCGCTTGCTTCTTATTACCGGTGGGTAGCATGATGGGCGCCGGGGCGCGGAGCCGCTTACTTGTCCTCGGAGACCTCGGCCTCGCCGGTGACGGCCTCGACGGCCTCGGCGGCGGTCTCGACCTCGTCCTCGTCGTCCGAGAGGTCGACGACCTCGCCGTTGGTGTCGACGACCTTGGCGGCCTCGACGACGACCGCGAGGGCCTTGCCGCGGGCGACCTCGCCGACGAGCATCGGCACCTGGCCGCCCTGGGCCACGGCCTGGGCGAACTGGTCGGGGCTCATGCCGGAGGAGGCGGCACGGCGGAACAGGTGCTCGGTGAGCTCCTCGCGGGAGACGTCGAGCTTCTCCTTGTTGACGAGCTCATCGAGGATGAACTGCGTCTTGATGCCCTTCTCGGCCTGCTCCTTGGTCTCGGCCAGGAACTCTTCCTCGGTCTTGCCCTGGATCTCCAGGTACTTCGCGAGGTCGAGGCCCATCTGGCCGAGCTGGTGGTGCTCCAGGTTGTGCTTGCGGGTGTTGATCTCGTCCTCGAGAAGCTTCTCGGGCATCGGGACCTCGACCAGCTTGAGGAGCTCGTCGAGGACGCGCTCCTGGGCCTGGGTGGCCTGGTCGAACTGCTTCATGTTCTCGAGGCGCTTGCGGCTGTCGGCCTTGAGCTCGTCGAGGGTGTCGAACTCCGACGCCAGCTGGGCGAACTCGTCGTCCAGCTCGGGGAGCTCACGGGCGGCGACGGTGGTGACCTTGACGGTGACCTCCGCGTCCTTGCCCTCGGCGGAGCCGCCCTTCAGCTGCGAGGTGAAGGTGGCCTCGCCACCGGCCTCCAGGCCCTTGACGGCCTCGTCGATGCCGTCGAGGAGCTCGCCGGAACCGATGGTGTACGAGACGTCGCTGGCGACGCCGTCGGGCAGCACCTCGCCGTCGACCTTGGCCTCCAGGTCGATGGTGACGACGTCGCCGTCCTGGGCGGCGCGCTCGACCGGGGAGGTCGAGGCGAAGCGCTCGCGGAGCTGCTCCACGGACTTCTCGACGTCCTCGTCGGTGACCTCGACCGCGTCGACGGTGACCTCGATGCCGGAGTAGTCCGGGATCTCGATCGTCGGGCGGATGTCGACCTCGGCGGTGAAGGCCAGCAGCTCGCCGTCCTTCAGCTCGGTGATGTCGACCTCGGGCTGGCCCAGCGGGTTGACCTCGGCCTCGTTGACGGCCTCGGTGTAGAACTTCGGGAGCGCGTCGTTGACGGCCTCCTCCAGCACGGCGCCGCGGCCGAACCGCTGGTCGATCACGCGAGCCGGGATCTTGCCCTTGCGGAAGCCCTTGACCGTGACCTGCTGGTTGATCTTCTTGTACGCCGCGTCGAGGCTGTCCTTGAGCTCCTCGAAGGGCACCTCGACAGTGAGCCGAACCCGGGTCGGGTTCAGGGTCTCCACGGCGCTCTTCACGGTTCGGTCTCCTTGTGGCTGATTCCTGGAATCCGCCGATACCGCGTGTAGCGGCTCCGGCGGCTCGGCCCGGTCAGAAAGACACACGGGCACGCAGCTTGCATAGTAACCGCAAGCGGTATGACGCCCACAACGTGATCAAGAACGTGCGAGGTGGGCGCGTGATCGTCATGGTCGGGGTGGCGGGATTTGAACCCACGGCCTTCCGCTCCCAAAGCGGACGCGCTACCAAGCTGCGCCACACCCCGTCGGTGCGACACGTAGGGTACATGGACGGGGACTGTGCGGCGCCCCCTGTTTTCGGGGTGTGCGAAGAAGGTCCTCGACCGGCTACCATGCTCCTCGTGCCGCGGTCCTCGTGACCTGCGGCGCGACGCTGTGCGGGTGTAGCTCAATGGTAGAGCACTAGTCTTCCAAACTAGCTACGCGGGTTCGATTCCCGTCACCCGCTCCACGCAGGTCAGGGCCGGTCCGGAGACTTCTCCGGAC
>NZ_JBHJQI010000306.1:0-1956 GCF_042262805.1 Streptomyces sp. NPDC056361 | reverse complement strand
CCGTGGAGCGCATGATGCGCGACGCCAAGATCACCCAGATCTACGAGGGCACCAACCAGGTTCAGCGCATCGTGATGGCCCGCAACCTCCCGTAACCACCAGCCCGTTGAAAGGAGACAGGCCGTGACACTGAAGATCGCAGTCTGTGTGAAGTACGTCCCCGACGCGACCGGCGACCGCGGTTTCGCCGACGACCTGACGACCGACCGCGAGGCCGTCGACGGCCTGCTCTCCGAGCTGGACGAGTACGCGGTCGAGCAGGCCCTCCGCATCTCGGAGGAGTCCGACGACGCCGAGGTCACCGTCGTGACCGTGGGCCCGGACGACGCCAAGGACGCGCTGCGCAAGGCGCTGTCCATGGGCGCCGACAAGGCCGTCCACGTCAACGACGACGACATCCACGGCTCCGACGTCATCGCCACCTCCGCGATCCTGGCCAAGGCGCTGGAGAAGACCGGCTTCGACCTGGTCGTCTGCGGCATGGCCTCGACCGACGGCACGATGGGCGTGCTGCCCGCGCTGCTCGCCGAGCGCCTGAGCCTGCCGCAGGTCACCCTGCTCTCGGAGCTCTCCGTCGAGGACGGCCTGGTGAAGGGCCGCCGCGACGGCGACGCCGCCACCGAGCTCCTGGAGGCCCCGCTGCCGGCCGTCGTGTCGGTCACCGACCAGTCCGGCGAGGCCCGTTACCCCTCCTTCAAGGGGATCATGGCCGCCAAGAAGAAGCCGGTCGAGGAGCTGGACCTCGACGACCTGGACATCGACGCCGACGAGGTGGGCCTGGCCGGGGCGTGGACCCTGGTCGACTCGGCCACCGCGCGTCCGGCCCGCACCCAGGGCACGATCGTCACGGACGAGGGCGACGGCGGCAAGCAGCTCGCCGCCTTCCTCGCCACCCAGAAGTTCATCTGACCCGCCGTCGGTCACTCACCCACACAGGAGCTACGAATCATGGCTGAGATCCTGGTTCTCGTGGACCACGCCGACGGTGCGGTCCGCAAGCCGGCCCTCGAACTGCTGACGCTGGCCCGCCGCATCGGCGAGCCCACGGCGGTCGTCCTGGGCGCCGGCGACGCCGCCGCCTCGATCGCCGCCACGGCGGGCGAGTACGGCGCGGCCACCGTGTACGTCGCGGACGGCGCCGAGTTCACCGAGCAGCTCGTCGTCCCGAAGGTCGACGCGCTCACCCAGCTCGCCAAGGACAAGGAGGTGGCCGCCGTCCTGGTGACCTCCTCCGGCGAGGGCAAGGAGATCGCGGCCCGCGTCGCGCTGCGCCTCGGCTCCGGCCTGATCACCGACGCGGTGGAGCTGGAGGCCGGCGAGAACGGCCCGGTCGCCACCCAGTCCGTCTTCGCCGCCTCGTACCAGGTGAAGTCGACGGTCTCGCACGGCGTCCCGGTCATCACGGTCAAGCCGAACTCCGCCGCCCCGGAGGCCGCTCCGGCCGCCGGCACGGTCGAGAACGTGACCGTCGCGTTCACCGGCAACGCCGCGAAGGTCGTCTCGCGCACCCCGCGCGTCTCCACCGGCCGCCCCGAGCTGACCGAGTCCGCGATCGTGGTCTCCGGCGGCCGCGGTGTCGGCGCGGCCGAGGGCTTCGCCGTCGTCGAGAAGCTGGCCGACTCGCTCGGCGCGGCCGTCGGCGCCTCCCGCGCCGCCGTGGACGCCGGCTGGTACCCGCACTCCAACCAGGTCGGCCAGACCGGCAAGCAGGTCTCGCCGCAGCTGTACGTCGCGGCGGGCATCTCCGGCGCGATCCAGCACCGGGCCGGCATGCAGACGTCGAAGACGATCGTCGCGGTCAACAAGGACCCCGAGGCCCCGATCTTCGACCTGGTCGACTACGGCGTGGTCGGCGACCTCTTCGAGGTGCTGCCGCAGCTGACGGACGAGATCGGCGCCCGCTGACCGTCCGGTCCCGCACCGAGAAGGGGCGGTGGGTGGCACTCTGTGCCACCC
>NZ_JBHJQI010000305.1:0-2038 GCF_042262805.1 Streptomyces sp. NPDC056361 | reverse complement strand
GCCCCCGTCCGGTGCGGACGGGGGCTTCGCCGTGTGCGGCTCCCGGAGTGGTACGGGGGTCAGTTCGCCTCGACGGTGTTGCGGAGGCTCTTGACGCGGAGCGTGCCGCCGAACTGGCCGGCCTGCTTGAGCTTCACGTTGGTGAAGAAGACGTACGGGAGGTCGAGCGGGGGCGGGGACTCGGGGCCGAAGGTGATCGGGATGATGCCGAGGAGGTTGCCCTTGAGCTCCTCCGTGTACATCGTCACGGTGCCGTCGGTGATGGTCGACGTCGAGCCCTGGGCGGACCGGACGTGCGCCACTCCCTCGGTGTGCTCCGTCATCTGGTGCAGGTCCTTGATGTCCACGCCGGTGGCGGTGAACTTCAGGACCTTCTTGATCTTGCCGCCGTAGGTCTTCACCTCGACGATGCCGTGGTACTTGAGGCCCTTGAGGGTGAGCAGCGAGCTCTCCAGGCGCCACGGCTCGTCCGGAAGCAGGGCGAGGCCGGGCTCCAGGTCGGCGGCGGCGAGGGCCGCGGCGTCGCGCTCGGGGCACGGGAAGCGGGGCTTGGCGCCCTCGGGTATGTCCTCGTCCGCCGTGACGTCGAGGCCCTTGGCCTTCTCCGACAGCTCCGAGGTCTCGACGCCGGCCTTCTGGGCCGCCTTGCGGATCGCGGCCTTCGTCTCGTCGGCCGCCGGGTCCGCGGCGGGCTTCGCCGCGGTGGTGGCGGTGGCCGCCGGGGTCGGCGCGGTGGTCGCGGCCGGGGCGTCGTCGGCCGCAGGGCGGGCCGGCGCCTGGGTCGTCGGCGCCGCCGTCGTGGGCGTGGCCGACGGCTTCGGGTCCGGGCCGTCGAAGAGGTCCTTGAGGGCGTCGCCCAGGCCCAGCGGGTCGAGCGGGTTCTTCGACTTCGTCGGCGTGGGCGTGGCGCTCGGGGTGGGCGTGGCGCTCGGCGTCGCGGTCGGCGCGCCGACCTTGGCCCGCTCCTGCGTCTGCGGCGCGGCCGTCTGCCCGGTCGCCGTCGCGGTCGGCGTCGGCGTCACGGTGGCGGTGGCGGAGGGCGTGGCCGAGGGGGTGTCCGTCGGCTTCGCGGTCTCGGTCGGCTTCGTGGTCTCCGTGGCCTCCGGCGTCGGCTCGTCGGAGCGCGTCACGCAGGGGCCGGGGGCGAAGGGGATGTCCTTCTCGTCGGCGAGGGCGGGGCTGGGCGCGAGGCCCATGCCCACGAGCACCGCGGTCGGCATGGCGGCCAGCGCCATCGCCTTGCCCGCCGGGCCCTGGATCCTGTTCAGCAGCGTCTTGCGCGGGGCCGCGTGCCGCGGTCCCCCCTTCGCGAGCGCCGACTGAGTCTCGTCACCCCGCACTGTTCCTCCCGCCGTTGGCGTCGGTCGTCGTTTCGGTCAGGTGGTGCTCCGCCTCGCGCTGCTCAGGGACGCCGGCGGCGTACAGGGCCTCGGTCTCGGCGAATGCCTCCGGCTCACCGTCGTCCTCGGTGTCGACGACCTCTTCGACCGGCGGCGCGGGTGCCCAGGCGACGGACATGCCGCCGCCGATGAGGGAGAGCAGGAACCCGATGACGAGACCGCCGAAGTTCGACACGGGAATGGAGACCAGCCCCAGCACGATCGTCGCGATGCCCGCGAACACCCGGACGATGGGCTGGTACCACATCGTCAGGCCGAGTGTGATGAGCAGGACGCCGATGATCAGCGCGCCGGATCCGGCGGTCGTCTTCATCGCCATGGTGATGTTGCCGAGTCTCATGTCCCCGTAGGGGAGGTAGGCGATCGGCAGACCACCGAGGATGGTGAGCAGTCCCGCCCAGAAGGGCCGGGTCTGCCGCCAGACCTTGAACCGGTTGTCCTGCTTGGGGACTCCGTGGGAGGCAGGGGTCTCGGCGCTCATGGAAACAGCTCCCTGGAAGCGGTGTTGCTGAGAAGAGGTACGCGGGGACGTGCCCCGGAGCGGGGGGGGGGCGCGGGGGGGGGGGCCCCCCCCCCCGGGGGGGCACCGCCCGGGGCATAATAAAAAAAAACAAACCCACCAACAAGACCCAGAAAAG
>NZ_JBHJQI010000304.1:0-2173 GCF_042262805.1 Streptomyces sp. NPDC056361 | reverse complement strand
CCCCCTCGGGGTGCCGCCCTTCTCACTGTCCGACCACGTCAGCGGTCGTCGCCGCCGCGCTCGTCCTCGTCGTCCTCGTCGAGCTCGTCGTCAAGCTCGACGTCGATGACGACCTCATCGGACTCCTCGACGTCAACGTCGACGTCATCCACGTCATCCACGTCATCGGACTCGTCCACGTCGTCCGACTCGTCGAACGCGTCGACGAACTCGACCCCGTCCATCTCCGCGAGCCGGTCCGACGCGTCCGTGGCGCCGTCCTTGTCGGCCTCCAGGGCCTTCGCGAACCACTCCCGCGCCTCGTTCTCACGGCCGGCGGCCAGCAGCGCGTCGGCGTACGCGTACCGCAGGCGCGCGGTCCACGGGTGAACGGCGCTGGAAGCGAGCTCGGGGCTCTGCAGCGTCACGATCGCCGCGTCGAGCTGCCCCAGGTCCCGGCGCGCGCCGGCGGCCACGAGCCGCATCTCGACCTGACCGGCCTTGTCCAGCTTCAGCACCTCGGGCTCGCCGGCCATCGCCAGCGCCCGCTCGGGCCGACCGAGACCGCGCTCGCAGTCGGCCATGACGGGCCACAGCTCGACGCCACCGCTCATCCGCCGCGCGGCCCGGAACTCGGCCAGCGCCTCGGAGTACTTCTGCGTCGCGTACGCCGCGAAGCCGGCCGCCTCACGCACGGCCGCCACACGGGACGCGAGCCGCAGCGCGACGCGCGAGTACCCGTACGCCTGCTCCGGGTCCTCGTCGATCAGCTGCGCGACCATGACGAGGTTGCGCGAGACCTCCTCCGCCAGACCCTTCGGCAGGCTCATCAGCTCCTGCCGCACGTCCGGGTCGATCTCCTCACCGGTGACCTCCGGCGGAATCGGCAGCCGCTTGATCGGCGCCCGGTCACTCCGCTCCCGGTCGAAGTCCCGACCACCCCGGTCGTCCCGACGCCCGTAGCCACCACGGTCGTCCCGCCCACGGAACCCACCCCGGCTGTCGCCCCCACGGTCATCCCGCCGGAAGCCACCCCCACGGCTGTCGTCCCGACGGAACCCACCCCGGTTGTCCCCACCACGGTCGTCACGGCGGAAGCCGCCACCACCCCGGTTGTCGCCACCGCGGTCGTCGCGACGGAAGCCGCCCCGGTCGTCACGGCGATCGTCACGCTGGTACGAAGACGAAGGACGCTCATCCCGACGGAACGACGGACGGTCGCCACCACGGTCATCACGACGGAAACCACCACCACGGTTGTCCCCACCACGGTCATCGCGACGGTCGTCACGCTGGTACGAAGACGAGGGACGCTCATCGCGACGGAACGACGGACGGTCGCCACCCCGGTCGTCACGGCGGAAGCCGCCACCACCCCGGTTGTCGCCACCGCGGTCGTCGCGACGGAAGCCGCCTCGGTCGTCACGGCGGTCATCACGCTGGTACGACGACGAAGGACGCTCATCCCGACGGAACGACGGACGGTCGCCACCACGGTCGTCACGACGGAAACCACCACCACGGCTGTCGCCACCGCGGTTGTCACCACCGCGGTCATCACGGCGGAAGCCACCGCCACCCCGGTTGTCACCACCCCGGTCGTCACGGCGGAAGCCACCACCACCGCGGTTGTCGCCGCCACGGTCATCGCGACGGAAGCCACCACCACGGTTGTCGTCCCGCGAGAAGCTCGGTCGGTCGCCACCCCGGTCGTCACGACGGAAGCCACCGCCACCCCGGTTGTCGCCACCGCGGCTGTCGCCACCGCGGTCGTCACGACGGTAACCGCCACCGCGGTTGTCGCCGCCACGGTCATCGCGGCGGTAACCGCCACCACGGTTGTCCCCACCACGGCTGTCGTCCCGGCGCGGCCCGCGGAAGCCGCCTCGGTCGCCACCGGCACCGGCACCGTCCCTGCGACGCGGCTCGCGCTCCGGACGGTCGTCGGGAGAGTTGGTGGGCATGGTCGTGACTCCTGTCTTCGGGTACTGCAGTCATTCTCGCGCAGCCGGCACTCAGCCGCGCATCGGAAAAAGTCAAGCAAAAAACAAAAGGACCCCTGGTCCCAGCGTGAACGCTGGGACCAGGGGTCCTGAAGAATTGTTCGGCGGTGTCCTACTCTCCCACAGGGTCCCCCCTGCAGTACCATCGGCGCTGAAAGGCTTAGCTTCCGGGTTCGGAATGTAACCGGGCG
>NZ_JBHJQI010000303.1:0-2212 GCF_042262805.1 Streptomyces sp. NPDC056361 | reverse complement strand
CGGCGACCTGCCCGCCATCATCCCCACCGTCACCGGCCGCGCCTGGATCACCGGCACCGCACAGTACTTCCTCGACCCCGACGACCCCTTCCCCGCGGGGTTCCTGCTCTGACCCCGGGCGGAGAAACGTGACATTGTACGATGCTCCTCCGTGACATCTCGGAGGACGCACGATGGGTGACCTGAAACAGTACGGTCTCGTCAGGGCGCAGGAACGGCTCCGCGACCAGGTCGGGCACGCCCTCCGTGCGGCCCTGATCGCCGGTGAACTGCGCCCCGGCCAGGTCTATTCGGCCCCCGGGCTCGCGGGCGACCTCGGCGTCTCCGCGACCCCGGTCCGCGAGGCGATGCTCGACCTGGCCCGGGAGGGCCTCGTCGAACCCGTCCGAAACAAGGGGTTCCGCATCACCGAGGTCAGCGAGCGGGACCTCGACCAGTACACCGAACTGCGCACCCTCATCGAGGTCCCCACCGTCGGCCGCATCGCGCAGACGGCCGACCGGGAACAGCTGGAGGCGCTCCGCCCGATCGCCGACGGGATCGTCTCCTGCGCCCGGCGGCACGACCTCATCGGCTATCTGGAGGCGGACCGCCGCTTCCACCTGGCGCTGCTCGCCCTCTCCGGCAACGAACGGCTCGTGGAGACCGTGGGAGACCTGCGCAAGCGCTCCCGGCTCTACGGGCTGACCGGCCTGGACGAGGCGGGCAAACTGGTCTCCTCCGCCGAGGAGCACCTCGAACTCCTCGACCTGATGATCGCCGGCGACGCGCGCGGAGCCGAGGACTGCATGCGCCGCCACCTCGGCCACGTCCGCTCGCTCTGGGCCGACGCCGCCGACGAACCGGCCGTCCGGAAGGCGGTCGGCCGGGCCGTCGCGGCTACGGGGGAGTAGCCCCAACTAGGCTTCGGACAAGGCGAATCGAGACATCTGGACAGCATCGGCCGCATCTATATGCTGTGGCCATGCTTTCCGCCTCCCCGACGCCCGCGAACGCCGCCGGCGCCGCCTCCGTGCCCCCTCCCGCGACCGCAGGCCGGCTGGCGAACGTCGGGTCGTCGCCGGTACGCGAGATCCTCGCGCTCACCGCGCGGCCCGAGGTGATCTCCTTCGCCGGTGGCCTGCCCGCCCCCGAGCTGTTCGACGTCCAGGGGATCCGGGCGGCCTACGACCGGGTCCTTGCGGAGAACGCGCAGCACGCGCTCCAGTACTCCACCACCGAGGGCGACCCCGAGCTGCGGACGGCCGTCGCCGCGCGGCTCACCGCCCGCGGACTGGCCACGGACCCCGACGACCTGCTCGTCACCACCGGTTCGCAGCAGGCCCTCACACTCCTCAACACCGCCCTCGTCGAGCCGGGCGCCGTCGTCCTCGTCGAGGACCCCTGCTACCTCGCGGCCCTGCAGACCTTCGGCTTCGCCGGCGCCCGGGTCGTCCCCGTGCCCACCGACGACCAGGGCATCGTCCCGGCCGCCCTGGACGAGATCGCGGCACGCGAGAAGCCCACGCTCCTCTACGTCATCCCCACCTTCCAGAACCCCACGGGCCGCACCCTGCCCGCCGGGCGCCGCGCCGCCGTCGCCGAAGCCGCCGCGCGCCACGGGTTCTGGATCGTCGAGGACGACCCGTACGGCGAGCTGCGCTTCGAGGGCGAGCACGTGCCCTGGATCGCCGCCCACCCCGCGGCCGCCGACCGCACCGTCCTCCTCGGCTCGTTCTCCAAGGTCATGGCCCCCGGCCTCAGGCTCGGCTACCTCCGCGCCCCCGCCGGGCTGCGACGCGCCTGCGTGATCGCCAAGCAGGCCGCCGACCTGCACACCTCGACCATCGACCAGGCCGCCGCGGCCCGCTATCTGCGCGACAGCGACCTCGACGCGCACGTCGCCGTCATGCGCGCCGCCTACCGGGAGCGCCGGGACGCGATGCTCGAAGGCCTCCCGGCCGCGCTGCCCGAGGGCGCCCGATGGAACCGGCCCGAGGGCGGCATGTTCATCTGGGCGACCCTGCCCGAGGGGCACGACGCCACCGCCCTCCTGAAGACCGCGATCGGTCACGAGGTGGCGTACGTGCCGGGCGCCCCGTTCTTCAGCGGCGAGCCGGACCCGGGCTCCATGCGCCTCTCGTTCACGACCCACTCGGCGGACGAGATCAGGGACGGGCTGCGCAGACTGGCCAAGAGCTTCACCTGACGGAGTCCCCGGAATCCCCGGGGT
>NZ_JBHJQI010000302.1:0-2467 GCF_042262805.1 Streptomyces sp. NPDC056361 | reverse complement strand
CGTCGCCCGAAGGGCGGCCCCGCGGGGCCGACGGGAACGTGACGACAGGACCTAGGAGCGGGGCGGCGCCACCCCACTCCTCATCGCCGTCCGCGGGCCCGGCTCAGTGGCCGGGGGCCGTCAGCGGACGCGGCCGTAGTAGACCTTCGACGACCAGATCCTGTCGAGCTTCACCCAGGATCCCGTCTTGGGCGAGTGCCAGATCTTGCCGCCGCCGGCGTAGATCCCCACGTGGTAGACCCTTCCACCGGAGTGGAAGAAGACCAGGTCCCCCTGCTGTCTGCTGGACGCGGAGATGTGCCGGGTGTTGTTGTACTGCTGCTGCGCGGTGCGAGGCAGCCACTTGCCCGCCTTCTTGTACGCGTAGAGCGTCAGACCGGAGCAGTCGAACCGGGTGGGTCCGGTGGCTCCGTACCGGTAGGGCGATCCCTTCTTCGAGGCGGCGACGCTCAGTGCCGTGTTCGCGTGTGTGGTCGCTGCCTGGGCCTCCGGCGCCGCTCCTGGTGCGAGCAGCGTGCCGCCGACGGCGGCGAGGGTGAGAGCCGAGACGGCTCCGGCCCGGGACAGCAGGGACGGGACGTGCATCTGCGCAGTCATGCGCAACCCTTCGTCAGCCGCCTGCGAAGGATGACCTGTCGGGTTCGGGCTGGCGAAGATGCCCGGCCGCGGCTGCGGCTTCACCCCAAGGAACGGCCTCGCTGCCGGAACAGCGCGTTCGTCCCGTAAAAATCGGGTCCTCCACTCCTGCCGATCCAATCCTGTCGACCAGACGTCCGGGACGGCGGCAGGACTCGGCGTCCGCCCGGACCGCCCCGCCGCGGTGGCGGGGGCTTGTCGTCGTCAGGGATCTTGACCCACGACATGGGCGAAAACCGAGCTGAAACGGCGATATGTGAGGCTCCTCACGACTGATCCGTTCGGGTGGACAGGGACTCTTTGTGATCTTCGGAGGTTTGGCCGACGAGCCCCGCACCTGCGATGGAACGTTCGATTCCGCCAAATGCGTACACCTGTTGCGCAACTTGCCCGCTTGCTCTGTCGACTCGTCGACTACGCCGAACGAGGGAGGGAATCTGCGGTGCGCGTCGCCCGACCGGACCTCGACACGACACGCCGGAATGTCAACTCGCCCGAGTGCGGGGGACGGTGACCCGGTCGGCGCGGCGCTCGCCGTCCAACACCCGCAGGGCGCGCGCCAATGTGTCGGAGTGCACCTCGCTCTCGCCCCGCATATGCATGAGCGTCAGGGCCTCGCGCAGCGCCTCGGCGCGTCCCACCAGGGCTTGTGCCGCACGGAGTGCCCCATAGGTATGCGAACCCCTGGATGGATTGATTTTCCCCAGAAGGTCGACGACTTCGAGGTACGCGTCGACGAACTCGCCCTCGGCCCGCGTCAGGGCGGGCAGGGGCGGCGGCTCGGGAACCACGGCCGGCTCACCGCGCCGCGCCGCCGGCGGAGTCCCGCCGACTGGTGAGCACGTGGTCGACCAGGCCGTACGCGACCGCCGCCGGGGCGTCCAGGACCGTGAGGCGGTCGATGTCGGCGTCGATCCGCTCCCGGCTCCGGCCGGTGTGCTCGGTGAGCATGCCGGCCACCAGGGCCCGCAGCCGGAGCAGTTCGCGCGCCTGGAGGTCGAGGTCGCTCGGCTGCCCCCGCAGCGGCTCGTCCAGGGCGGGCTGTTCGAGCGTGACCCGGGCGCCGGGCAGCATCATGCGCTTGCCCGGGGTGCCGGCGGCGAGCAGGACGGCGGCGGTGAATCCGGCCTGCCCGAGGCAGGTGGTCTCCACGTCGCAGGAGAGCGTCCGCATCGTGTCGTAGATCGCGGTCATGGCGCTGATGGAGCCGCCGGGGGAGTTGATGTACAGCGAGACGTCCCGGCCCGGTGCCGCGTAGTCGAGGTGCAGCAGCTGGGCGATGACGTCGTTGGACGAGGTCTCGTCGATCGGCGTGCCGAGGAAGACGATCCGGGATTCGAGGAGTTTGGAGTACGGGTCGAGGGTGCGGGTTCCGAAGCCGGTCCGCTCCGTGAACTCGGGCAGGACATAGCGGGCGTCCATGACGGGCACCTCCATCTGTAAAAAATGTACAGGATGTACAGACCGTAAGATGTGGAGCATGACCTACGAGATCCCGGTGACGCAAGCCCGGGCCGAGCTCGCCGACCTCATCAACCGCGTCGTGTACGGCGGTGAGCGCGTCGTCGTCACCCGCCACGGGAAGCCGCTCGTCGCCCTCGTCTCCGCCGCTGACCTGGAGGAACTCGAGGCCGCGGAGAAGCCCGCCGACGAACAGGTGGTCAGTTCGGTCTCCGGCCTCCACGCGGTCGACTCCGCTCCCGGCGAACAGCGCCGTTTCGGCATCGCGGCCCACCACCGGGACCCGGGCGCTTCCTGAAGAACGCCGTGGACCCGGGCGCTCCCTGAACGGAAGCCGCGAAAGACCGCGTGCCCCCGACCGTCACGGTCG
>NZ_JBHJQI010000301.1:0-2676 GCF_042262805.1 Streptomyces sp. NPDC056361 | reverse complement strand
AGCCCGCCGCGCTCACCCGCGAAGGACTGACACCCCCGAGGACCGACCCGCCCGGCACGCCGCCACGGCCGCCGCCCCCGCCCCTGCCCGTGGGCAGGGGCGGCGAAACCGGACACCACACCGGCCTCAACCCTGGACTGGACCTTCCCAATTCGGGCGAAACAACCGGTGAACCCGGAGTGGACCCGGATTCATCACCCCTGGTGCGTCACACAGGAGGACCCTCATTCCTATGATGGGCGCACGACATCGTGGACCACCCCGACCAGGCCGGGACGCGATGTGCAGGGCATCGCGACGGTGGTGGAGGGGTCGATGACTCAGGGGGCCGGGCAGGATCCCGTGGTGCGCACGGCGACATTGCGTGACTTCCGCGTACCGCCGTACGCCCGGGTGCCCGTACAGGGCCATGCCGCCGAACCGCCGTCGGCGGACCCGCTGCCGGTGCCCGCACCGGCCGAGGTCCCGGTCGGCGAGCAGCCCGCTCCCGTCGAGCGCCGGCTGCCCGACCCGTCCGGACCCGTGCCGCCCGTCGCACCCGCGCCGGTCGAGGTCGTGCCGATCCTGGCCGTGCCGATCACCCCCGCGGCTCCGACGGCAGCCCCCACCGCGCCCATGCCCGCCGCCCCGACGCTCCAGCTGGGCCGCCGCCTCGCTCCCGCGTACCCCGAAGCGACCGGCTCCTCCATCGTCTCCGTCGCCACCGGCCACCCCGGCAACGCGTTCCCCGAGGACGAGCTGCCCGAGGGGTACACGCCGACCGAGCGCGACCTCCCGGTCATCCAGCGCGGCGACACCCTCCAGGTGCCCGTCACGCCCGAGGCGGCGACCGAACCCGCCACCGCCGGCGGCGAAGGCCCGGGCCCCCTCTTCGTCGTGGGCGACGTCCACGGCTACCTCGACGAGCTCGTCGCCGCCCTGCGCGCGCAGGGCCTCATCGACGAGAACGGCAGCTGGTCCGCGGGCAACGCCCGCCTCTGGTTCCTCGGCGACTTCACCGACCGCGGACCCGACGGCATCGGCGTCATCGACCTCGTCATGCGGCTCTCCGCGGAGGCCGCCGCCGCCGGCGGCTACTGCAAGGCCCTCATGGGCAACCACGAGCTGCTCCTCATCGGGGCCAAGCGCTTCGGCGACACGCCCGTCAACTCCGGCGCGGGCACGGCCACCTTCCAGGCCGCCTGGCTGCTCAACGGCGGCCAGAAGCACGACATGGACCGCCTCCAGGACGTCCACCTCCAGTGGATGTCCCGCCTCGACGCCGTGGTGTGGGAGGACGACCACCTCCTCCTGCACTCCGACACCACCGCGTACCTCGAATACGGCGGGACCATCGAGGACGTCAACGACACGGTCCACGAGATCCTCAACCGGAACGACGCCGACGAGGTCTGGGACCTGTTCCGGAAGTTCACCAAGCGCTTCGCCTTCCGCGACGAGGGCGGCCCCCAGGCCGTGCAGGAGCTGCTCGGCACCTACGGCGGCCGCCGGATCGTGCACGGCCACAGCCCGATCCCGTACCTCCTCGGCCAGGTCGGCACGGAGGAGAACGAGGGAGGCGGAGGCCCGATCGTCGACGGACCGCACGTGTACGCCGACGGCCTCGCGATCGCCATGGACGGCGGAGTGACCATGGCCGGAAAGCTACTGGTCGTCCAACTCCCCCTGAACGGCTGACGCATAACCCTGCGCATCCGGGGAAGTCGAATTCCGGAAACACCCTGTCAGGTCGTGGTGTCACCGCAATACCATCGGGTCCATCCGTAGCAGGCTCTCCTCCGTTTCCGCCCAGCCGAGCGTTTCCCACGGCTGATCCCGGGCCTACGGAGCATCGGGGGATGCACATGAACGTGGCTCCGCACCTGCTGACCGAGGATCGCGCCGAGTACGAGCGGGTCCTCGACGACGCACTGAGCACCGCCCACGCACGTCCGGATCTCGCCGGAGTCGGCAGCCGGCTCACCGTCGCGCAGCTGCGCTCCATGACGCTGAACGCGACGGCACTGGTCACCACCGCGGCCGCGAGCGAGTACGACCACTTCGTCAAGGTCCGAGAACAGAACCGCGCGGCCGTCGGCACCCGCGCGCCGTCGCCCCACGACCTCGACCGGCCCGGTCCCGGTGCGGGTGTCGCCGCGATCGTCACCGTCATGGTGCCGGTCCTCGCGGGCGCGGCCGCCGTCATCTTCCTGCTGGTCGGCGCGGTGTTGCACGCCATCGCCCCCACCGTCGCGTTCGGCGCCACCCTCCTCACGGCGGGCCTCGTCTTCGGCTCCGTCGCCGCGGGCGGGCTGCTCTGCGCGGCCGCCGGACTCCTCCTGACGGCCCTGCGCAACAGCCCGACCGAGGTGGGACCGGCCTCGGCCGCACCGGACGACGAACTCAGCCGCGCCCGCGAGGCCTGGCGCCACGCCCTCCTCGAACGCGGCATCCTGCCCTTCCTCCGTGACGCCCTCGCCGCCACCGCCCCACCCGACCAGCCCGGACCGGCCGACCCCTGGGACGACGGGGCTGACACGACGAGGCCGCCCGGACCCTGGGACGGCGGGGCCTGACACGGCGGGACCGGCCCGCGACTCCCCCGGAAGTCGCGGGCCGGTCTCCCTGCCGGGCGTCAGTCGGCCCGCGGCCGGTAGACGCGGGTTCCCCACGCCCCGGACGCCCCGGACATATCCG
>NZ_JBHJQI010000300.1:0-2710 GCF_042262805.1 Streptomyces sp. NPDC056361 | reverse complement strand
AGGGCGAAGACGGTGCCTTCGGGGACGTTCAGGTCGATGCCGTCGAGGACGGTCTTGTCGCCGTAGGACTTGCGCAGCCCGTGTGCGGAGATGGCGGTGGGCGACGGGGACGAACCGTCGGTGCGCCTGGGCGTGGGCATGACAGGTGAAGGCATGGAGCCCTCCCGTTCGAGGGGTGAGGTCGCTGGGTGGGGTCGCTGGGCAGGATGGTGCCGGTGCTGCCAGTGGTGCGGGTGACGCGGGTGACGCGGGTGGTGCGGGTGGGGTGGCGCGAGGTCAGCCGCGGGCGCGGCGGATGTCGATGTTGCCGTGCCGGGTGCGGGCGCGTACCTCGACGGTGTCCTCGGCCTCCGCGGGGGTCTCGGACGCGGTGAGCGTGTTGCGTACCTGGCCGGAGCCGGAGTTGACGTCGAGCCAGGCGGCGGTGCCCTCGCGGATGCCGACCTCGATGGCGCCGTAGTTGGTCTCCAGCTGGACGGTGCCGCGGGCGACCTCGCCGACGCGCAGGGTGCCGTGCGCGGTGGTGGCGACCACCGAGGCCGCGGCGCGCGCGATGTCGATGTCGCCGTGGGCGCCGCTCACCCGCAGGTCGCCGGTCACGGTGCCGACGGTCGTGGTGCCGTGCGAGTTCTTCAGGACGGCGGGGCCGTCGACGAGGCCGACGCGCAGGCTGCCGGAGCTGGTGGTGATCTCGGCCTTGCCCTCGACCCGGTCCACGGTGATCGAGCCGTGGGACGCCGTCAGGTGCAGTGGGCCGGTGGTGTCGAGGCGTACGTCGCCGGCGGAGGTCTTCACCCGGACCTCGCCGAGGCGGCCCTCGCCGAGCACCTGGGCCCAGGCGCCGGTGAGGTCGACGCTGGAGCCGGAGGGGAGTTCGACCGTCACGTCGACGGTGCCGGTGCGCCCGACGAAGTAGCGCTGCTTGGGCGTCCTGATGGTCAGGGCGCCGCCGGCGTACGAGACCTCGGTCTGGTCGGCCGTCCGGACGTCCTGGTCCTTCTTCGGGTCGCGGGGCCGCACCTCGACGACGGTGTCGGGGCGGTCGCTCGCCGTGAACTGGATGGAGCCGGCATCCACGCGCGCCGTGGCCGAGATCGGTTCGGGAGTGTCGAAAGAAGGCATGGCTGTCCCGTCCTCTTGGGTCTTCGGTTCGTCCCCGCTGGTGGGACGTGGTGTGGGTGAAGTGGTGCGGGCAGGGAGGGGCCGGGCTAACGCACCCATCCCGTGAAGTTCTGTCCGACGGTCCTGGCCTTCTCCGTCGTACGCGGCCGGGTGCCGCCGTCGACCGCGGCCGACACGGCGCGCACCAGCCACGCGTTGACCGACAGGCCCTCGCGGGCCGCGGCCTCCTCGGCGCGGGTCTTGAGGTGGGCCGGCAGGCGCAGGTTCACGCGGGCGGTGCCGCCCTCGTCGCCCTCGGTGGGGGCCGCGGCCGGGAGCGGTTCGGCGGGGGTGGTGGGTGCGGCGGGGGTGTCGGTGCCGGTGGGCGGCAGCGTCACCACGAAGTCGGGGTCGAGGCCTCGCAGTCGTACGTCGACGGATCCGGGGGCGAGTTCGCGGGTGATCTCGTCCGTCGCCGCGGAGAGCACGTTGAGCATGGTCAGCCGGGCCGCCGACTCCAGGGGAGCGGTGAGCCTGTCGGCCAGCTCGCGGGCTTCCTCGCCGCCGGCTTCGGCGGCCACCGCGAGTTCGCGGCGGAGGGTGTCGACATACGGGGTGAGGTCCATGACGCCATGATGGCACCATCCTGGCGCCATGCGCAAGCGCTCGTGATGTCTCGCTGGTGAAGGTGCTGGCTCTGAAGGGCTGACCTGCATGAATGTGCCCGGGGTGAGGTGCGTGTCGGCGATGTCGGGAGGGTTGTGGTGGTGTCACGTGGCACCGGGTGGCGCCATGTGGTGCCATGCGGCGCCATCGGTGGCGCGATGTGCGCCGTGCGTGTACGGCTATTGCTCGCCGAACAGTTCCGATATATCGTTGAGGCATCGCGACAGTTCGACGATTGAATCCCGATGGAAGGAGCGTTGCGATGCGTTCACATGGACACGAGTACGGAAACGGACACGGAGCCGGTCGTGGAGGCTGCGGCCCCCGCGGGGACTTCGAAGGGCGGCGGGCCGCGTTCGGTCCCTTCGGGCCCGGGTTCGGCGGCGGCCCCTTCGGGGGCGGCTTCGGCGGACGGGGGCGCGGAGGCGGTCGGGGACGGGCGCGGCGCGGTGACGTGCGCGCCTCGATCCTGGCGCTGCTGAAGGACCGGCCGATGCACGGCTACGAGATGATCCGCGAGATCGGCGAGCGCAGTGACGGGGCCTGGAAGCCCAGTCCGGGTTCGGTCTACCCGACCCTCCAGATGCTGGAGGACGAGGGGCTGATCACCAGTGCGAGCGAGGGCGGCAAGAAGCTGTTCACGCTCACCGACACCGGGCGCGCCGAGGCCGAGGAAGGTCCGGAGGCTCCGTGGGAGGAGGCCGGGCGCGGCGTCGACTGGGAGGCCGTGAACGAGATCCGGCAGGCCGGCTTCGGTCTGATGGAGGCGTTCGGGCAGGTCTGGAAGACCGGCACCCCCGAGCAGCGCCAGAAGGCGGTCGGCGTGATCAACGAGGCCCGCAAGAAGCTGTACCTGATCCTGGCCGACGAAGACTGACCGGTGGGAGTGGAAGGCGTACGCGTGCGTACGGGAAGGGCCCCGCAGCGGTGTGCTGCGGGGCCC
>NZ_JBHJQI010000299.1:0-2900 GCF_042262805.1 Streptomyces sp. NPDC056361 | reverse complement strand
GGGCACCTTCGCGTGCGCCGGGTGCGTCAGTGCTCGACGCCGTCCTCCAGCTTCTGGCCCTTCAGCAGGAACCAGGCCGCGACCGCCGTCGCGAGGAGGACCGCGGCGCCGACGCCGGACGCGATCCGCAGGCCGTCGACGAACGCCCCCTGGGCGGCGGAGACCAGGGCCGTCGCGGTGTCCGGGGCGAGGGCGCCGGAGGCCTCGACCGCGCCGCCGAGCGACTCGTGGGCGGCCGCCGCGACGTCGGCGGGCACCCCGGCCGGGGTGGCGAAGCCCTGGTAGATCCCGGTCACGATGGAGCCGAGGACGGCGATGCCGAGGGCGGCGCCGAGCTCGTACGCCGTCTCGGAGACGGCCGAGGCGGATCCGGCCTGCTCCTTCGGGACGTTGGAGAGGATCACGTCGGCGGTGACGGTGAACGAGAAGCCGGCGCCCACGCCGACGACGAGCAGGGCGGCACCGAGCAGCGGGTAGCCGGTGTGCTGGTCGAGCGTCGTCAGGACGGCGAGGGAGAGGCCGATCGCCGCGAGGCCGCCGGCCACCACGGACCGCACGGAGTACCGGCGGGCCACGAGACCCGCGACCAGACCGGCCGTGACCGCGCCGATCGCCGCCGGGAGTTCGGCGAGACCGGCTTCGAGCGGCTGACGGCCCTGGACCAGCTGGAAGAACTGGGACAGGAAGAAGACCAGGCCGGAGAGGCCGAGGATGGTCAGCAGGTCGGCCAGGACCGCGGCGGACAGGCCGCGGTGGCGGAAGAGGCGCATGTCGAGGAGCGGCACGGGCAGGGTCAGCTGCCTGCGGACGAACCAGGTCAGGCCGGTGGCACCGGCGAGGGCCGCGACACCGGCGTCGACGGACAGGCCGTGCGAGGCCAGTTCCTTGACCGCGTAGACGACACCGATCATGCCGACGAGGGAGAGCGCGACGCTGGGCAGGTCCCAGGGGCCCGGGTGGGGGTTCTTCGACTCGGGGATCAGCTTGATGCCGACGAGGACGAGGACCGCCATGACGGGCAGGTTGATGAGGAAGACCGAGCCCCACCAGAAGTGCTCCAGGAGGAACCCGCCGACGACCGGTCCGACGGCGGCGCCGGCCGACGCCATGGCACCCCAGATGCCGATGGCGAGGCTGCGCTCGCGCGGGTCGTGGAAGAGGTTCCGGATGAGCGCCAGGGTCGACGGCATCAGGGTCGCGCCGGCGACGCCGAGGAGCGCGCGGGCCACGATCATCATCTCGGGGCTGGTCGCGTAGGCGTTCAGGACCGAGACGGCGCCGAAGGCGGTGGCGCCGATCAGCAGCAGCTTCTTGCGGCCGATGCGGTCGCCGAGGCTGCCCATGGAGACGAGGAGTCCGGCGATGACGAACGAGTAGACGTCACCGATCCACAGGAGCTGCGTGCCGGTCGGCTGCAGTTCCTCGGAGAGGAACGGGGTGGCGAGCCCGAGCACCGTGGCGTCGACCGCCACGAGCAGGACGGCCAGGACGAGCACGGAAAGGGCGAGCCACCGGCCGGGGCGGTGCACGCCCTCGATATGGCTCTTGGTGCCGATGGTGCTGGTGCTCACTTCTCCACGCTCCTGCGCGCTCCGCCGAGCAGCAGCTCGGCGATCATGTATTGGAAGTCCTTGGCGGCGACCCTGCCGTCGTGCACGGCCCAGGCGCCTGATCCGACCAGCCCGTAGAAGGCCTCGGACAGCCAGGCGGGGGTCAGGTCGATCCGGAACACGCCGTTCTCCTGGCCACGCCGGAAGAGGGCGACGATCCGGGCGTCGATGCGTTCCCAGCCCTCGTTCTGCTCGTCGCCCTCGAACAGCTGGTTCTCGGTGACCAGGAACGAGAGCAGCGGGGCGACGGGCTCCACTTCGGCGATGAGTCGCCGGACGGCCTCGTCCTCGGGTCCCTCGTCGAGCCGGGCCCGGTCGTGCGCCTGCTCCAGCTCCTCGAGTCCGAGCGCTTCGAGCGCCCGGACCAGCGCGTCCCGCCCGGCGAACTGGCGGTGCAGCGTGGCCCGGCCGATCCCTGCCGCCCGGGCGACCTCGTCCATCGTGGCGCTCCCTTTACGGGAGAGAAGGGCGGCGGCGCTGTGGAGCACGTGGTTGCGATCGACTGCCATGAGACGACCATACACCAAATGAGACATGAATGTCTCACCCCGGACGTCCTATGCTCGGCCGATGAACTCCTCCGTCACCCTGCGGGCCGCCGCGACACCGGCCCTTCCCGCCCTCGTCCTCCGCCCTTGGTCCGCGCGGGACATCCCCTCGCTCATCGAGGCGTGCCGGGATCCCCTACTGCGCCACTGGACGAGCCACCGGGTGGACGACGAGGCCGACGGGGCACGGTGGCTGGAGACCCAGCAGGCGGGCTGGGCCACCGGGGAGCGCTTCGCCTTCGCGGTCCTGGAGGAAGGACCCGGCGCGGAGGAGGGCGCCCTGGTGGGCAACACCGTCCTCAAGGGGGTCGCCCCCGGCCGCCCGGCGGCCGAGGTGGGCTACTGGACCGCCGCGCACGCGCGCGGGAAGGGCGTCGCGACGCGCGCCCTCGAAGTGCTCACGCAGTGGGCCTTCGGAACCTTCGGGCCCGGCGGCCTGGAGCGGCTCGACCTGCTGCACCAGGTCGACAACCCGGCGTCGTGCCGGGTCGCGTCGAAGAGCGGTTACGCCTTCGACCGCGTGCTGGCGGCGACGCCGCCCGCCTTCCCCCGCGACGGGCACCTGCACGTCCGGCGCGCGGGCGACTGAGGACGTCTGGACACCTGGACGCCGGGACGCCTGGGCGCCTGGGCGCCTGCGGTCGCGCGGACCGGGCCGCAGCGACCGGAACGCGCCGAGCCGCCGCCCGGAAGGGGCGGGGGGCCGGTGTTGATCGAGTCACCCTACGGCTAATCAACAACT
>NZ_JBHJQI010000298.1:0-2934 GCF_042262805.1 Streptomyces sp. NPDC056361 | reverse complement strand
GCCCCGCCGCGCGGGGCACGCGAGAGCCCCGCGGGAGGAGAACCCCCGCGGGGCGTCCGCGTACCCGCGCTCCCGGAGCGCGGCGCCCGCCCGAGCACGACCCGGCCGACCCGGGCACGACGCCGAACGGAGCACGACCCGGCCGAGCCGGACCCGTCCCGTGGGACCGGTCCCGGTCAGCCGGAGTCGCGCACGATCAGCTCCGTCGGCAGGACGTGCCTGCGGGGCTCCGACGGCGTCGCCGTGCCCTCGTGGATCTCCCGGATCAGCATCCGCGCCATCGTGCGGCCCATCTCCTCGATGGGCTGCCGCACGCTCGTCAGCGGCGGGTCCATGAGCCGCGCCACCGGGGAGTCGTCGACGCCGACGAGGGCCACGTCCTCGGGCACCCGGCGGCCCGCCTCCCGCAGGACCCCGCGCGCGCCGGCCGCCATCACGTCGGAGGCGGCGAAGACGGCGTCCAGGTCCGGGCGGCGGTCGAGCAGCAGCCGCATGGCCCGCCGGCCGCCCGCCTCGGTGAAGTCGCCCGCGGAGACCAGTTCCTCGTCGGGCGCGAGTCCGGCCTCGGTGAGCCCGGCCCGGTAGCCGCCGAGCCGGGCGCGCGCCACGTACATGTCGAGCGGCCCGGCGACGGTCGCGATCCGGCTCCGGCCGCGCGCCACGAGGTGGGCGACGGCGGCACGGCCCGCCCCGATGTTGTCGGAGTCGACGTACGGCACGGGTTCGGCCTCGGCGCGGCGGCCGTTCATGACGACGGGGAGGCCCAGCTCGCGGATCCGGTCGGGCAGCGGGTCGTCGCCGTGCACGGAGGCGAGGAGCACCCCGTCGACGCGCTGGGCCGCCAGGTACTGCTCGAACCGCTGCCGCTCCTGCTCGGTGCGGACCAGGGTGAGCAGGAGTTGCTTGTCGGCCTCGGCGAGTTCGGCGCTGACGCCCCGGATGAGGTCGAGGAAGTAGGGCTCGGCGAAGAGCCTGGCCTCCGCCTCCGGGATGACGAGCGCGATGGCGTCGGTGCGGCTGCCCGCCAGGGCGCGGGCGGCTTGGTTGGGCACGTAGCCGAGTTCGGCGACGGCTCTGGCGACGGCCGTCCTGGTCTGTTCGCTCACCCGCGGGGAGCCGTTGATGACCCGGGAGACCGTGCCCCGGCCGACCCCGGCCCGGGCCGCTACCTGCTCCAGGGTGGGTCTGCCGCTCTGCCGTCCGTTCACAACTCCCGAACTCCCCTCGTAGGACAACGCGCTGCTCACCACGGCCACACACGGATGGGAGCGCTCCCACACTAGTCCAATGCGATCCCGTCGCGCCACGCGCCCGCGTTCAGGAGATGACGCCCCGGTCGCCGCAGGGCGGCGCGAAACCCCCGGAAAACCTTCCGGTAACGAATCCGCGTTCATGTCTTGACACCCGCACCCGCCAGGCAGCAACCTTCCGGCAACGACGTGGGAGCGCTCCCATCCGGGACGCACACAGCCTGCATCAGGTCCTGCCAGGCAGCCGCCGAGCCGCGATCAGTCGGCCGGGCCTCATGGCGCACAACGAGCACCACCTTGGACGAGGAGAGTGGAATGCGCACTTCCAGCAGCAGACGCGGACGCCGTGCGGCGATCGCGGCGGTCGCCGTCGTCGTGACCGGCACGACCCTGCTCACCGGTTGCGGCAGCGACGACGACAGCGGCAAGGGCGGCACCAGCGGCCAGGGCTCCGAGAAGATCACGCTGCGGATCGGGACCTTCGGTTCCTTCGGCTACGACAACAAGACCGGCGCCAAGCTCTACGCCGAGTACGAGCGGCTCCACCCGAACATCAAGATCGAGGAGTCGAACGTCTCCGACGGTCAGAAGTACTGGGACACCCTGAAGCTGCGCCTCTCCCACAACAGCGGCGTCGCCGACATCCAGGCCGTCGAGGTCGGCTACATCGCCGAGGCGACCGGCACCGCCATGGCGGGCAAGTGGGTCGACCTGGGCAAGGAGGGCGGCGCGAACACCGCCGACTTCCTCGACTGGAAGGTCAAGCAGGCGACGACCGCCGACAACAAGCTCATCGCCCTCGGCACCGACATCGGCCCCATGGCCATCTGCTACAACAAGGACCTCTTCGCCAAGGCCAAGCTGCCGACCGCCCGCGAGGAAGTCTCCAAGCTGTGGGCCGGCGACTGGGCCAAGTTCATCGAGACCGGCGAGAAGTACAAGGCGGCCGCGCCCGCAGGCACCGCCTTCCACGACTCCGCGAGCGGCCTCTTCAACGCCGTCGTCTCCAGTGACCCGGTGCAGTACGCCAACACGAGCGGCGAACTCGACTGGGAGAACAGCCCCGGCGTGAAGAAGGCCTGGGAGACCGCCGTCAAGGCCGCCCAGGGCGGACTCACCGCCAAGCTGCGCCAGTTCGACGAGAAGGGCACCTGGAACGCGGCCTTCAAGAACTCGAAGTTCGCCACCGTCGCCTGCCCGAGCTGGATGACCGGCATCATCAAGGACCAGGCCGGTCCCGCCAACCAGGGCAAGTGGGACATCGCCGCGCCGCCGGTCGCCGGCAACTGGGGCGGCTCCTTCCTCGCCGTGCCCAAGGCCGGCAAGCACACCAAGGAGGCCGCCGAGCTCGCGGCCTGGCTGACCGCCCCGGCCCAGCACGCCAAGGTGTTCGCGGTCAACGGCAACATCCCCTCGTCCAAGGACACGCTCGCCTCCTCGGCGGTCCAGGACGCCAAGCTGCCGTACTTCGGCGACACCCCGGTCGGCAAGATCTTCTCCAGCGCGGCGGCCGGCATCACCCCCGCCGTCATCAGCCGCTACGACGGCCAGGTGAAGACCTTCCTCACCGACAACGGCATCCTCGACATCGAGCAGCGCGGCACCGACCCGGCCAAGGCCTGGGAGAACGTCAAGAAGCTGGTCGACGACAAGATCGACCAGTAGCGGGGACCCCGTGCCGGCC
>NZ_JBHJQI010000297.1:0-3056 GCF_042262805.1 Streptomyces sp. NPDC056361 | reverse complement strand
GTCCGCGCGGCTGTCCGTTCGGCCTTCCGCTCAGCCGTCCGCTCCGGCGAAGTGCTCGCGTACGAGCGACTGGACGACGGTGAGGTCCTGGGCGATCAGGGCGTCGAGGAGGGCGGTGTGCTCGGCGGCGTCGGCGACGAGGTCGCCGTGGCGGAGGGCGGGGGCGCTGATCAGGGGCCACTGGGAGCGGCGGTGGAGGTCGTCGGCGACGGTGAGCAGCTGGGTGTTCCCGGCGAGGGAGAGGACGGCCCGGTGGAAGGCCCGGTCGGTCTCGGCGTAGTGGGCGCGGTCGCCGCGGGCGGCGGCGGCCGCGGTCGCCTCGGCGAGCGGCCGGAGCTCGGCCCAGCGGGCGGCCGGGACGGTGCGGGCGAGCCGCAGCATGACGGGGACCTCGATGAGCGCCCGGACCTCGGCGAGCTCGGCGAGTTCGCGCGGGGTGCGCTCGGTGACGCGGAAGCCCCGGTTCGGCACGACCTCCACGGCGCCCTCGACGGCCAGTCGCTGCATGGCCTCGCGCACGGGTGTCGCCGAGACGCCGAAGCGTTCGGCGAGGGCGGGGGCGGAGTACACCTCGCCCGGTACGAGCTCGCCGCCCACGAGGGCGGTGCGGAGGGCGTCGAGGATCTGTCCGCGCACGGAGTGCCGCCGCACCTCGCGGGGGGCGGGGACGGCCGGCCGGTCGTGGGTGTGCTCGCCGCGGGCGCCCGGGGCGGGGGCGGGGCCGCGGGTGTACCGGACGTCGCGGGTGTCCTCCGTCGCACGGACGTACGCGGTCCCGCCGGGGCGTCCGGCGTCGCCCGCGCTCCGGCCCTGTTCGGGTACGCGTGCCGGGTCGCCGAAGGGCGGGGACGGTCGGTCCGTCGCCCGCTCGCGCGCTGCGCTCTGCTCCACCCGGGTCCTCCTGGGGCATCGTGCCGGGCCCGGCTCGCGTGGGCCGGGTCCTCTGTGCACCATAGGCGAACGGACCGGCGCCGCGGGGGTGCGGGGCGGCCCCGCAGGTGGGGCGGCCACGGTGGTGAGAGATGATCCCGAATCGGGTAAGGTAAGGCTAACCTGCCTACGATCGCGATTCGGTGGTCCGCATGACCGTCCCCGCCTTGCTGCCCGCTCCGCCCGCCTCGCCCGTCGCGGCCTCCTACGCGCGACTCGCCGAGGCCTTCTCCGGCCTGCGGATAGAGGAACCGGCCCGGGGCGAGCGGCTGCCGCGCGGCGCGGGCTGGGTGGGCGCGGACGAGCTCGCGACCGGGGGCCCCGCCCTCGACGCCTTCCTCGCCTGGGACAACGCGCAGGTGCTGCGCGACTACGGCGCCCAGGCCCGCCCCGACGTCGTCGCGAGCTTCGGACTGCACCGCTACGCCTGGCCCGCCTGCCTCCTCGTCACCGTCCCGTGGTTCCTGCACCGCCGGGTGCCCCGGCTGCCCGCCCGGAACGTCGCCTTCCAGCGGGCGCTCGGCCGGATGTCGGTCCGGGTGGACGAGTTCGCCTGCCTGCCGGGCGACCCCGCCGCCGCCCTGCCCGGCGCCCGGATCGTCGCCGACGAGGAGGCGCTGCGGGCCGAGGTCCGCGCCTCGCTCGCCGAGCACTTCGAGGCGGTCCTCGGCGGCTTCGGGCCCCGCATGAAGCGCGGTCGGCGGGCCCTGTGGGGCATGGCCACGGACGAGATCGTCGAGGGCCTCTGGTACGTCGGCGCGCTGCTCGGCGAGGAGCGGCGGGCGAGGGACGAGCTCGAACTGCTCATGCCGGGCACCCCCAAGCCGTACAAGCCGTACGCCGGCGCGGCGGGCTTCCGCGAGCTGGCCGGGTCCGAGGACGCCGGCGGCGCCCCGCGCGCCACCCGCGACCGGGCGACCTGCTGCTTCTTCTACACGCTGCGCCCCGAGGACACCTGCCTCACCTGCCCGCGCACCTGCGACGCCGAGCGGGTCCGCCGACTGGCCGCGACCGCCTGAGGCTCACGGGTGATTACGCCACCCGCACGGGTGGCGTAAATCGAACTCAATTCCCCTCCCCTGCATGTGCGTTCGACCAGATCGCACCTATTCGTATGCCGTGGGCCCCCGATGGCGTGCTCTTGCCCGGAAACCCCTTGAGCACCGCACGGGGTCGGCCAGTATGGGCCGCCAAAAGCCCTACTGCGATGCAAGGGACACCGCATGAGACTGACCGACATATCGCTGGACTGGCTGCTTCCGGGTGGCGTGATGGTGGCCGGAGTCCTGACGGCGGTGGCGGTGCTCGCGCGCGGGAAGCGCGCCGGTGACCAGGCCGCGGCCGAGGACTCCTGGGAACGCAGCGAGGAGCGCCGCAGACGCAAGGAGGCGGTCTACGGCACCGCGTCCTACGTCCTCCTCTTCTGCTGTGCCGCGGTCGCCGCGGCGCTCTCCTTCCACGGGCTCGTCGGCTTCGGCCGGCAGAACCTCAACCTCGCCGGGGGCTGGGAGTACCTCGTCCCGTTCGGCCTCGACGGCGCGGCGATGTTCTGCTCGGTCCTCGCGGTGCGCGAGGCCAGCCACGGCGACGCGGCCCTCGGCTCGCGGCTCCTCGTCTGGCTGTTCGCCGGCGCGGCGGCCTGGTTCAACTGGGTCCACGCGCCGCGCGGCCTGGGCCACGACGGCGCCCCGCAGTTCTTCGCGGGCATGTCCCTCTCGGCGGCGGTCCTCTTCGACCGGGCCCTGAAGCAGACCCGCCGGGCGGCGCTGCGCGAGCAGGGCCTGGTGCCCCGCCCGCTGCCGCAGATCCGGATCGTCCGGTGGCTGCGGGCTCCCCGGGAGACCTTCGCCGCCTGGTCGCTGATGCTGCTGGAGGGCGTACGGACGCTCGACGAGGCGGTCGACGAGGTGCGCGAGGACCGTCGGGAGAAGGAGCAGAACCGGATCCGGCGGCGCGACCAGGTCAAGCTCGACCGGGCACGGCTCAAGGCGATCAACCGCCAGCACCGCGCCTTCGGGCTCGGCCGGGGCGGTGGCCGCCAGGTCGAGATGGCCGCGCTGAACGCCACGGCCGGTTCCGGCCCGGGTGCGGGCGCCGGGTCGGGCTCCGCGACGGCTGCCGTGCAG
>NZ_JBHJQI010000296.1:0-3128 GCF_042262805.1 Streptomyces sp. NPDC056361 | reverse complement strand
GGGCCGGCCGCCGGCGCGCCCCGGCCGGCGCCGGCCGCGGCGACGGCGCGGGCGGCGGGCTCGGCCGCGGTCTTCGTCCGCGCGGGGAGGAGCGAGCCCACCGGTCGGACCCGGCCCGCGGCCTCGAAGCCCCAGTCGAGCAGGGAACGGGCCTCCTCGTACACGGCGAGCCCGCCGCCGTCCTGCGGGTTCATCACCGAGACGACGAGGGTCCGGTCGCCGCGCTTGGCCGCGGAGATCAGGGTGTTGCCCGCGTTGCTGGTGTAGCCGTTCTTGATCCCGAGGAGCCCCGGGTAGCGCGCGACCCCGTCCGCGCCGGTCAGCAGGCGGTTGGTGTTGGCGATGCCGTAGGACCAGGTGCCCGCGGGGAAGTCGGCGTACGACGTCGAGCAGTACCGGGTGAACTCCGGGTCCTGGAGCCCGGTCCGGCCGAAGAGCGCCAGGTCGTACGCGGAGGACACCTGCTCCGGGGCGTCGTAGCCGTCCGGGGAGACCACGTGGGTGTCCCGGGCCCCGAGGGACCTGGCCTTCTCCTGCATCTGGCGGACCATGGAGTCCCAGCCGCCGTTCATCGCGGCCAGGACGTGGACCGCGTCGTTGCCCGAGCTGAGGAAGACCCCGTTCCACAGGTCCGAGACCTTGTACGTGTACCCCTCCTTCACGCCGACGAGGCTGCTGCCCGCCCCGATCCCGGTCAGCTCGGCGTCGGCGACGGTGTGCCGCTCGGAGGGGGCGTGGTGGGGGAGCGCGGTGAGGGCGAACAGCGCCTTGAGGGTGCTGGCCGGCGGCAGCCTCCGGTGCGCGTTCCGGGCGGCGAGCACCTCGCCCGACGAGGCGTCCGCGACCACCCACGAGAGCGCCGACAGCGAGGGCACCTCGGGCGCGCCCGGCAGGGGCTGCACCTGGGTGCCCTGCCGGTCGAGCCGGGCGGGGTCGACGTACTGCCGGGCGGGCGGCGTGGGTTCCCCGACCGAGTCGGTGGCGGCGAAGGCCGCCGGAACCGGCAGGACGAACAGCAGCGCCGCCGTACCGGCGGCAGCATGACGGACAGCTGACATGACGATCATGTCGGTCACCGTAGGAACGCGGTGCCGACCGCGCAGATCGAAGTGCGCCGACCGGCGTAGCGAACGTGCCGTTCGGCGGCGCGTCGTGCCGCCGCCCGGGTGGTGGACGGCCGCCCGGTCCGCTGTCGGTGGCGCAGGGCATCCTTGTGACGTGCCCTCATACCCGCGCCAGAGCAACGCCGTTCCGACCGGGAGCGCGGCGGCCGGCCCGCCCGCCCCTGCCGCCGGGTCCCTCCCCGGGCCCGCCCGTCCCGCGGGCGCGTCCGCCGGAGGGCCGCTCGGCGTGTCCGGCTTCCGGACGGACCGTCAGGACCGGACGGCGCCCGCCGGGCACATGGTCGTGTGCGGCGACGACGCCCTCGCGCACCGCCTCGCGCGCGAACTCCACGAGGTGTACGGGGAGCGGGTCACCCTCCTGGTGCCGGCGCCGCCCGCCGCGCCCGTGACGCCCGCCGGCCGGACCGGCCGGGCGCTGGCCCTGTTCGGGCGGGTGACCGCCGCCGTCACCCGTACCACCGGGGCCGGCGGGGCGGCCGGGAGCGTCGACGGCGGCGAACCGGCCGGCACCCTGCGGGTCGTCGAGTCGGCGGAGGCGGACGACCGGGCCCTGACGGACGCCGGCGTCGAGCGGGCCGCCGCGCTCGCCCTGGTCCACGAGGACGACGAGGCCAACATCCGGGCCGCGCTCACCGCCCGCCGGCTCAACCCCCGGCTGCGGCTCGTCATCCGGCTCTACAACCGCAAGCTGGGACAGCACCTCGAAACCCTCCTCGACCAGGCCGCCGCCGTCGCGGAACCCGGCCTCGACCCCGAGAAGGCCGATGCCGCGACCACGGTCCTCTCCGACGTCGACACCGCGGCCCCCGGGCTCGCCGCGGCCGCCGTCGCGGGCACCAGCAAGGTCGTCCAGGCCGGCGGGCTGCTGTTCCACGCGGTCGACCGGCCGCCCCGCGCAGGGCAGGCGCCCGACCCCGGCCTGTGCACGCTCGCGCTGCTCTCGGCCACGGCGGGCGACCCGGCGGGCTGCGAGGGTTCGGAGCGCAGCGGCGACGACGGCCCCCGGCTCCTCCCGGACGACCGCACGGTGGCCGCCGCGACCGGCCGCGCCGCCGTCACCCTCGAAGCGGTCACGGCGGCCGGCCCGGCCCTTCCGGCGGCCCGCCTGGCCTCCTCGGCGCTGCCCGTCGGCTCGCTGTTCTCCCGTCGGCTGCGCTGGTCGTTCGGCGGCGCGGCGGCGGCCGTCCTCGCGCTGGCCCTCGCCCTCGCCTTCACCACCGGCGACCACCCGCTGCACGCCGCCTATCTGACGCTGCTCGACGTCTTCGCCATCGGCGACCCGGCCGTCGGCGAGCCGGCCGGCCGCCAGCTGCTCCAGATCCTCGCCGGGTTCGTCGGCCTGCTCCTGCTGCCGGTGATCGTCGCCGCCCTCCTCGAAGGGCTCGGCACCTTCCGCACGGCGACCACCCTGCGCCGGCCGCCGCGCGGCCTCTCCGGCCACGTGGTCCTCCTCGGCCTCGGCAAGGTCGGCACCCGGGTCCTGGCCCGGCTCCGCCGGCTCGGGATCCCCGTGGTCTGCGTCGAGTCCGACCCGGAGGCCCGCGGCATCGCCGTCGCCCGCCGACTGCGCGTGCCCACCGTCGTCGGCGACGTCACGGAGGAAGGCGTCCTGGAGGCCGCCCGGATCCACCGCGCCCACGCCCTCCTCGCCCTGACCAGCGTCGACATCACCAACCTCGAGGCGGCGCTCTCCGCCCGCGCCGTCACCCCCGACCTGCGGGTCGTCCTGCGCCTGTACGACGACGACTTCGCCACCGCCGTCTTCCGCACCCTGCGCACCGCCCACCCGACGGCCGTCACCCGCAGCCGCAGCGTCTCCCACCTCGCCGCGCCCGCCTTCGCCGGGGCCATGATGGGCCGCCAGGTCCTGGGCGCCGTGCCCGTCGAGCGCCGGGTGCTGCTCTTCGCCGCCGTGGACGTCGCCGCCCATCCCCTCCTGGACGGCCGCACGGTCGCCGACGCGTTCGTCCCCGGCGCCTGGCGGGTCATCGCCCTCGACGGCGC
>NZ_JBHJQI010000295.1:0-3359 GCF_042262805.1 Streptomyces sp. NPDC056361 | reverse complement strand
ACGCGGAAGGGCCGGACGGTCGTGAGACCGGCCGGCCCTTTCCGTGGTGCGGTCAGGCGGCGACGAGCGCTTCGAGGTCGCGGAGCACCTCGCCGGGGGTCGGCAGCGAGGCGGCCTCCGCGGCGAGGAGCCGGGTCCGCTCGGCGTAGCCGGGGTCCGACAGGATCGTCCGGCACGCCTCGGCGATCACGTCGTCGGCGTCGCGTCCGGCGAGGCGGTGCTTGTCGACCATGAGGGCGGCGCCGAAGCCCGCCACCGACTCGGCGACGGCCTTGCCGTACCCGTTGTCGGGGATGATCACCTGCGGCACGCCCGCGTTGACCAGCGTCATCGCGGTGGTCGCGCCGCCGTGGTGGACCGCCAGGTCGCAGGTGGGGGCGACCACGTCGAGGGGCAGCCAGCCGATGCGCACGTCGCCGAGTTCGGCGCCGTACTTCTCGGCGGCCTCGGGGAGCGCCGCGATGAGCACCTCGGCGCCGGTCCCGGTCAGTTCGTCCACGAGCCTCCGCAGCGAGCTGCCGGGGGTGTCGAGCATCAGGTTGCGGGTGCCGGCGGTGATGAGCACGCGGCGGCGGCCCTCGGGCTTCGTGTACATCCACGGTTCGAGGCGGCGCTGGCTGACCCGGGGGACCCAGCGCATCGACCGCGCGGCGGGGGCGCCCTCGGGGCGGACGGACGGCGGGCAGAGGTCGATGAAGAGGTCGGGGTCGGGCAGTGCGGCCAGCCCCAGGCGCTCCAGCTCCGGCTGGAGTTCGGCCACGGCGGTGCGGTCGCGGCGGGCCATCGGGGCGATGTGCCAGATGTGGCGGACGTACGGGACCTTCAGCTGTGCGGCGAGCAGCCGCGGGACGTGCGAGAGGCCGCCGACGACCAGGTCGGGCGTCCAGGACCCGGCGAGCTCCAGGAGGGCGTCGAGCCGGACGGCGGCGGTCATGGCCTCCTGGCCGTACCGCATGCGCTCGGGGGTGATGCAGACGGCGGGGAGGCCGACGGAGGCCGCGGCCGCCATCAGGGGCTCGTCGGCGGCGAGGAGGATCTCGTGGCCCGCGTTCCGCGCGGCCGAGGCGAGGGGGGCGACGCCGAAGACGGCCGCCTGGCTGCCACCGACGGTGAACAGTATTTTCATGGAGGTCGAACCTCTTCCGTGAGAATGCGGATCAGTTGGTTCCGGGGCCCTTCCGGACCTTTTCCGGGCCCTTTCGGGGTCAGCCCGCCTCGGCCATTTCCATGATGTAGCGGCCGTAGGACGACTTCGCGAGGCGGCTGCCCAGTCGGTAGCAGGTCTCGCGGTCTATGTAGCCCATGCGCCAGGCGATCTCCTCGAGGCAGGCGATGCGCACGCCCTGCCGGTGTTCGAGGACCTGGACGTAGTCGCCGGCCTCCATGAGCGCGTCGTGGGTCCCGGTGTCGAGCCACACGAAACCGCGGCCGAGCGGGATCAGCGTGGCCTCGCCCCGCTCCAGGTAGACGCGGTTGAGGTCGGTGATCTCCAGCTCGCCGCGCTCCGACGGCTTCAGCTCCCGGGCGATGTCCACGACCTGGTTGTCGTAGAGGTAGAGCCCGGTGATGGCCAGGTTGGTCTGCGGCTTGGCGGGCTTCTCCTCCAGGGCGATCAGCCGGCCCTGGGCGTCGAGCGTGCCGACGCCGTACCGCTCGGGGTCGCGCACCGGGTAGCCGAAGAGGACGCAGCCCTCCAGGTCCTGCGAGGCGCGCTGGAGCATGGGGCCGAACTCGTAGCCGTGGAAGATGTTGTCGCCGAGGACCAGGGCGACGGAGTCGTCGCCGATGTGGTCGGCGGAGACGAGGAACGCGTCGGCGAGCCCCCGGGGCTTGTCCTGCTCCGCGTAGGTCAGGTTGATGCCGAGCCAGGAGCCGTCGCCGAGCAGTCGGCGGAACATCTCCTGGTCGTCGGGGGTCGTGATGATCTCGATGTCGGTGATCCCCGCCAGCATCAGTGCCGACAGCGGGTAGTAAATCATCGGCTTGTCGTAGACCGGGAGCATTTGCTTTGATACACCGAGGGTGATCGGATGGAGCCTCGTACCATTGCCGCCGGCCAGGATGATTCCCTTCACCGTGGCGCCTCCTCAATCTATTCGGTGCCAATTTGGCGGATGCCCGCACTTTATATCGGGAGAACGCACAGCCGAAAGACACCTCACTCGGGGCCGGGAAGAGTCAATACCGGCGCCATTGACGAACATTGCGCCGCTTCTCCATGCTGACCTCATCCCGGTTCAGGCACGCGAATTCCTCTTGTCGTTTAGGTGGATCTGTGAAAATGGAAGCTCTGACACCCGTTCAGGAATCCGATCGGAAGCCCGGCATCGGCATCGGCATCATCGGGTGCGCCGACATCGCCGTGCGGCGGGCCCTCCCGGCGATCCAGGAGTCGCCGTTCCACCTGGTGGCGGTCGCGAGCCGTTCCCGGGAGAAGGCCGAGGGCGTCGCGGCCCCGTTCGGCTGCGAGGCCGTCGAGGGGTACGACCGGCTGCTGGAACAGCCCGGCGTCGACGCCGTGTACATCCCGCTGCCCAACAGCGAGCACGCCGAATGGGCGCGCCGGGCGCTGAAGGCGGGCAAGCACGTGCTGATCGAGAAGCCGGCGGTCTCCACCGAGGAGACGGCGCGGGAACTCGTGGCGCTCGCCGAGGAGCGCGGGCTGCTCGTCATGGAGAACTTCGCGTTCCTCCGGCACCCCCAGCACGATCTGGCGCGGTCCCTGCTCGCCGACGGGTCCATCGGCGAACTCCGCGCCTTCAACGGCGTGTTCGGCATTCCGCCGACCGACCCGAACGGGATCAAGTACCAGGCGGAGCTCGGCGGCGGGTCGCTGTGGGAGGTCGGCTGCTATCCGGTGCGCGCGGCCCAGGAGTACCTGGGCGCCGCGCCGGCGGTGCTGGGGGCCGGCCTGGAGTTCGCCCCGGAGCTCGGTGTGGACGTGTCGGGCGTGGCGCTGCTGCGCGACGACGCCGGCGTCACCGCGAACTGTTCCTTCGGCCTGTCGCACAGCTACCGGTCGACGTACGACCTCTGGGGCACCGAGGGGCGGCTGACGCTGGAGTGGGCCTTCACCCCGTCGCGGGACGCCCGTCCCGTGCTGGTCCTGGAGCAGCGGGACCGGGTGACCCGGATCGCGGCGCCGGCCTCGGACCAGTTCCTCGGGGTGTTCTCGACGTTCCACGACGCCGTGGTCGATCCGGCGGCGCGCGCGACGCACCACCGGGACCTGGTGCGCCAGGCCGAGTTGATGGCCCGGATCCGCGCGCACGCCTCGGCCGCCGCCGCTCACTGAGCGGCCGGCGGGGCCCGCGGGGCCGAAGGGCGGAGGACGAAAGAACGGCAGTCGGTGTCCGCGG
>NZ_JBHJQI010000294.1:0-3408 GCF_042262805.1 Streptomyces sp. NPDC056361 | reverse complement strand
CCCGATCGGGTTCCCCGGCCGCCGACCGGCCGACCGCATGCTTGCATACATAATCCGGCGACTCTTCGCAGTCGTCGTGATGCTGCTCGTCGTCACGCTCGTGACGCTCAGCATCTTCTTCCTCATCCCCAAGATGACCGGCAGCGACCCTGCCGCGATGTTCGTCGGCAAGCAGGCGGATCCGGCTTCCATCGAGGCCGTCCGGCAGAAGCTGGGCCTGGACGAGCCGATCCTGGTGCAGTTCTGGCACTTCGTCTCCGGCATCTTCGTCGGCCGGGACTACACCGGCGGCGGCGACACGATCCACTGCGCCGCGCCGTGCTTCGGCTACTCGTTCCGCACCGAGCAGGACGTCTCGACGATGCTCGTCGACGCGTTCCCGGTCACCCTGTCCATGGTCATCGGCGCCGCCGTGCTGTGGCTGGTGCTCGGCGTCTCCACGGGCGTGGTCTCCGCGCTCAAGCGGGGCACGATCGTCGACCGTGCGGCGATGATCACCGCGCTGGCCGGCGTCTCGCTCCCCATCTTCTTCACGGCCATGCTGGCGATGCTCGTCTTCCGCACCCAGCTGGGCTGGCTCAACGCCAGCTACGTACCGATCACCGAGTCCTTCGGCGGCTGGTTCGGCGGCCTGCTCCTGCCGTGGGTCACCCTCGCCTTCCTGTACGCGGCGATGTACGCGCGGCTCACCCGCGCCACCATGCTGGAGGTCCTCGGCGAGGACTACATCCGCACCGCCCGGGCCAAGGGCCTGCCGGAGTCCGTCGTGCTCGGCAAGCACGCCATGCGCTCCACCATGACCCCGATCCTGACCATCTTCGGCATGGACCTCGGCGCCCTCGTCGGCGGCGCGATCCTGACGGAGACCGCGTTCAGCCTGCACGGCCTCGGCGGCCTCGCCATCAAGGGCGTGAGCGAGCGCGACCTGCCGCTGATCCTGGCCGTCACCCTCATCACCGCCGCGTGCGTCGTCATCGCGAACCTCGTGGTGGACCTGCTGTACGCGGTGATCGACCCCCGAGTGAGGCTCGCATGACGGACAAGCTGACGAAGACGGGCGCGGCGGTGGGAGAACCCGTCGCCACCGGCTCCGCCCCCTCCGACGCGTTCCTCGACGTCCGCGACCTGAAGATCCACTTCCCGACCGACGACGGTCTGGTCAAGTCGGTCGACGGCCTCAGCTTCCAGCTGGAGAAGGGCAAGACCCTCGGCATCGTGGGCGAGTCCGGCTCCGGCAAGTCGGTCACCTCGCTCGGCATCATGGGCCTCCACACGGTCGGCCAGTACGGCCGCCAGAAGGCGCGGATCTCCGGCGAGATCTGGCTGAACGGCCGCGAGCTGCTCTCCGCGGACCCGGAGCAGGTCCGCCGGATGCGCGGCCGCGAGATGGCGATGATCTTCCAGGACCCGCTGTCCGCGATGCACCCGTACTACTCGGTCGGCCACCAGATCGTGGAGGCGTACCGCGTCCACAACAACGTGGACAAGAAGACCGCGCGGCGCCGGGCCGTCGAACTCCTCGACCGGGTCGGCATCCCCGAGCCCGACAAGCGGTTCGACAACTACCCGCACGAGTTCTCGGGCGGCATGCGCCAGCGCGCGATGATCGCCATGGCGCTCGTCAACAACCCCGAACTGCTCATCGCCGACGAGCCGACCACCGCGCTCGACGTCACCGTGCAGGCCCAGATCCTCGACCTGATGCGGGACCTCCAGAAGGAGTTCGGCTCCGCGGTCGTCATCATCACCCACGACCTCGGCGTCGTCGCCGAGCTCGCCGACGACATCCTCGTCATGTACGGCGGGCGCTGTGTCGAACGAGGCCCGGCCGAGTCCGTCTTCTACGAGCCGCAGCACCCCTACACCTGGGGCCTGCTCGGCTCGATGCCGAGGATCGACCGCGACCAGACCGACCGGCTCATCCCGGTCAAGGGCAACCCGCCCAGCCTCATCAACATCCCGAGCGGCTGCGCCTTCAACCCCCGCTGCCCGTACGCGGACGTCCCCAAGGGCGGCATCACCCGCACCCAGCGGCCCGAACTGGCCCTGGCCGGAGAGCGCCACTACTCGGCCTGCCACATGCCGCAGGAGGAGCGCACCCGCATCTGGACCGAAGAGATTGCGCCGAAACTGTGAGCGACAACATGGAACCCCTGCTCAGGGTCAGCGGCCTGAAGAAGCACTTCCCCATCAAGAAGGGGCTTCTCCAGCGCCAGACGGGCGCGGTCAAGGCGGTCGACGGGATCGACTTCGAGGTCTACCCCGGTGAGACCCTCGGCGTCGTCGGCGAGTCCGGCTGCGGCAAGTCCACGATGGGCCGGCTCATCACCCGGCTCCTCGAACCCACCGACGGCACCGTCGAGTTCCAGGGCACGGACATCTCCCACCTCGGCGTCGCGGGCATGCGGCCGCTCCGCCGGGACATCCAGATGATCTTCCAGGACCCGTACGGCTCGCTGAACCCGCGCCACACGGTCGGCACGATCGTCTCCGCGCCGTTCAAGCTCCAGGGCGTCGAGCCCGAGGGCGGCGTGAAGAAGGAGGTCCAGCGCCTCCTCGGCCTGGTGGGCCTCAACCCCGAGCACTACAACCGCTACCCGCACGAGTTCTCCGGCGGCCAGCGCCAGCGCATCGGCATCGCCCGCGCGCTCGCCCTCAAGCCGAAGCTCGTCGTCGCGGACGAGCCCGTCTCCGCCCTGGACGTCTCCATCCAGGCGCAGGTGGTCAACCTCCTGGACGACCTCCAGCAGGAGCTCGGCCTCACGTACGTGATCATCGCGCACGACCTCTCGGTCATCCGGCACGTCTCGGACCGCATCGCCGTCATGTACCTCGGCAAGGTCGTCGAGCTCGCGGACCGCAAGTCGCTGTACGAGAACCCGATGCACCCGTACACCCGCGCCCTGATGTCGGCGGTCCCCATCCCGGACCCCCGCCGCCGCGGCGCCAAGAACGAGCGCATCCTCCTCACCGGCGACGTCCCGTCCCCGATCGCCCCGCCCCCGGGCTGCCGCTTCCACACCCGCTGCTGGAAGGCCACCGACCTCTGCCGGACCCAGGAGCCGCCGCTCATCGAGCTCCGCCCCGGCCAGCGCGTCGCCTGCCACCACCCGGAGAACGCGGACTCCCTGACGGTGCCCGCCCAGCGCGAGTCGGTCGAGGTCGCGATCACCCCGAAGCCGGAGCCGACGGAGCCGGTGTCGGAAGAGCCGGTGTCGAAGGCGCCGGTGTCGAAGGACCAGGAGTCGACCGATCCGGAGTCGGAAGCCGTCGAGCCGGAGGCCGCCGATTCGGCGGAGCCGGTGGAGGCCGACGCGGAGGCCGAGGCCTCCGAGCCCGCCGCCGAGGACGACGCGGTTAATTTTTGACACATTGTTGGTTTTGTTGGAAGTTTTTAGTGTAGTTGTC
>NZ_JBHJQI010000293.1:0-3413 GCF_042262805.1 Streptomyces sp. NPDC056361 | reverse complement strand
CATCTGTACGACGTCGTACGGAGGCCCTTCCCGCCGGTGAGGGCGACCCCGTACGACGTCGTACGGGGCTCCCGCCCGCCGGTGAGGGCGCCCGCCGCGCGGCCGGCCCGCCCGGAGGCCACCGGACGGGCCGGCCCTCCTGACGGGCGCTCACTTCGCCTTGGCGGCCGCCGTCCAGGACGCCTCGACGGTCAGGGCGACGGTGGCGCTCACGACACCGAGGACCGCGCCCGCGACGACATCGCCCGGGTAGTGGACCCCGGTGTGCACCCGGGAGTAGCCCACCGCCCCGGCGAGGATCCCGAGGGGCGCCGCCGCGACCGGCAGCACCACCCCGACGGCGGTGGCGAAGGCGACGGCCGACGCGGTGTGCCCGGACGGGAACGACGCCGAGTCGGGCATCGGGACGTGGCGGCTCACCTCCACCCGGGCCGCCTCGCGGTCGGGCCGCGCCCGGCGGACCAGCCGCTTGCCCAGCAGGTTGGCCGAGGCCGAGGCCAGCCCGATCGCCCCGAGGCCGGCGAGCGCCGCCCGGCGCGGACGGCCCGGCACGAGGGCGAGCCCGGCCGCCACCATGAACGAGATCTTCGAGTGGTCGGCCGTCCTGGAGAGCACGCGCAGCCGCATGTCGAGCGCCGGCGTGGGCGTCGCGGCCACGGCGGCGTACACGGCGCCGTCGACCGCGCGGAGGTCCCCCAGGACGTCCCTGAGCGGACCGTTCTTCGTCGTCGTGGTCATGTGCCGTTCCTTCGGGTGGTGCCGGGTGAACTGTGGAACGCGAGCTCGGTGATCCGCCGCCAGTCGAGGCGCGGCGGGGGCGGGACGGACCCCGGCCGGTCGCGCGGCACCAGGACCCGCAGGGCGCGGGGGCGGAGGGTGCAGACGACCGGGGTGGGCAGGGTGAGCGCCTCGCCGTCGATCGCGACGGCGATGGTTCCGCCGCCGTCCCCGCCCGGGCCACCGCCGTCGCCGGTCCCGTTGCCGGTCCTGTTGCCGTTGCCGTTGCCGACCCCAGCCCCGGTCCCGGTCCCGGTCCCTGTTCCGTTGCCGTTGCCGGGCTTTCCGATGGTGCCCGTGACCTCGACCCTATGGGCCGTCAGGACGTTCAGGCCGGTCGCCTGCGTCCCCCACACCGCGAGGCCGGCGGCCTCCGCGGCGCCGGTCACGCGGACGCCGATCACGCCGAGCTCGCCCCCGTCGAGCCGCGGTCTGGTGGCGGCGGCGGCGCCGAACGGATCGGGGGCGGCGTAGGGGTTGTTGCTGACCAGGATCGCCTGCTGGGCGAGCAGCCGGCTGTCGTCGGCGACCGCGTCGAGGCCGGGGCCCTGACCGCCCTGGAGCAGGTCGGGCAGGGCGTCGAGGGCGGTGCCGGCCTTCGCGTCGCGGTACTCGGGGCGCTGGACGACGTCCGCGTACACCCCGAAGGAGACCGTGTTGACGAAGGGCCGGCCGGAGACCGAGCCCAGGTCGACCCGGAGCTCCTCGCCGTCGACGAGGGCGTCCAGGCAGGTCGACGGGTCCTCGCGGTCGAGCCCCAGGTCGAGGGCGAAGTGGTTGCGGGTGCCGGCCGAGACGACGAGGAACGGCAGGTCGTGCTCGGCGGCCACCGCCGCGACCAGCGCCTGGGTGCCGTCACCGCCGGCCACCCCGAGCAGGTCGGCGCCGTCGGCGACGGCCTCGCGGGCGAGCGCGGCGACGTCCGTCTCGACGGACGGGTCGATCAGGATCACCCGGGCGCCCAGCTTCTCCGCCCGCTCCACGAGCCCGAAGCGGCCGACCTTCCCGCCCCCGGACTTCGGGTTCATGATCAGGACGGGTCGGCGGGGGTTCGGCCGCCGCTCGCCCCGCACCCGGACCGTCGGCGTGCCGACCCCGGGCCCGTCCTCGGGGCGGTGCAGGGCCATCCGCGCGCAGACCAGCGCCACCGCCCACAGGGCGGAGGCGAGGAGCACCGTCAGCCACAGGCCGAAGGCGATGTACAGGATCAGGACCGCGATGGGCGCGCCGACGGCGACCACCGCGCCGAGCAGCCGCAGCGGCCCGCGGTGGGCGAGGAACCACCAGACGCCCACGGCCGCCCCGACCATCCCCGCGAGCCCGATGACGAGGACCAGCAGACCACCGGCGCCGAGTCCCGTGAGCAGCAGGACGAGGCCGGCCACCGCGGCGAACAGCGCGCACCGGGCCATCAGCCGGGCCCGGGCCATCGGGTCCCCGGCGCCTCCCGGGCCCTGTGACCCCCTCGGGTCTCCTGACCCGTTCTCCGTCGCCGTCACCGGCCCACCTCCACGCTCCGTGCCCGGCGCTCCACCGTCCAGACTCACCCACGCTGCCTCACCTCGCGCCCCGGGAGGAGCCGTTCGCAGGAAAAAGATCTTCGTGGAGGCGATGATTTCCGGACGGCGCCGCCGTCTCTCCTTACGTACACCCCGGACGCACACCCCGGACGCACTCCCCCGGCGCACACCCCCGGGACAGCGGCCGACGAACCACAGGAGCAGGTCCCATGCGCATCGTCATCACCGAGTTCATGAGCCTCGACGGCGTCGTCCAGGGCCCCGGCGGCCCCAAGGAGGACACCGACGGCGGATTCGCCAACGGCGGCTGGACCGGCCCCTTCTTCGATCCGGAGATCGTCGGCGGCACCTTCGCCGAGGCGGCCGAGCAGGCCGATGCGCTGCTCTTCGGCCGCCGCACCTGGCAGACGATGGCGGGCGCCTGGCCGGCGCGGGCCGGCGATCCCTTCGCCGACCGGATGAACTCCATCCCGAAGTACGTCGTCTCCGGCACCCTCGGCGAGGCCGACCTCAGCTGGAACAACACCACCCTCGTCCCCGGCGACAAGGCCCTCGCCCGCCTCCGCGAACTCCACGGCGCCCCGGGCGGCGACCTCCTCGTGATGGGCAGCGCCGCCCTCGTCCGCACCCTCCTCGCCGAGGACCTCGCCGACGAACTCCGTCTCATCGTCATGCCGGTGCTCGTCGGCGGCGGCAAGTCGATCTTCCCCGCGGACGGCACCCTCCGCACCCTCGAACTGGTCTCCACCGTCACCAGCCCGCTCGGCGTCAACGTCTGCACCTACCGCCGCCCGGAGTGACCCGCCCCGCACACGACGAAGCGCCCCGCCCGGTCGAAACCGTGCGGGGCGCTTCCGGCGGGCGAAGGGTCTTCCCCTCCCCGCCACGCGTAGGCCGTGTGGGACTCGAACCCACAACCAATGGATTAAAAGTCCACTGCTCTGCCAATTGAGCTAACGGCCCGTGGACAAGCACACCCGTGCAGCATAGCCCGAGAGATCCCCGGAACCGATCGGGTATCCGACACCGGCCGCGCCGTGCGTGGCGCGGGCGGGCCCGGGCGGGTCCCCGGCCGTGGTGGCCGGGGACCCGGGGGCGTGCGGGGATCGGGTGGGG
>NZ_JBHJQI010000292.1:0-3585 GCF_042262805.1 Streptomyces sp. NPDC056361 | reverse complement strand
CCTGGCTGGCCTCCTCGGCCCGGTAGCCGGGACGACAGGAGGGGCGGGGGCGGGGGGCGGCCCCGCCCCCCCCCCCCGGCGCGGGGGCCCCCCGCGACAGGCCTGTGACGGACCAAGATCGTGGATCTGTCCCCCACCGCGGTTACGATGCGCTGGCGCGAGGCCCTGACCTGTCCCGCGCTTCGAACCCGGGGGGTATGGTCATGCGCTTCGCGCTGCTCGGACCGTTGTCGGCCACGGACGACCGGGGGGACGAACGCGCGCCGCGCCCACCCCTGCCCAGAGCCCTGCTCGCGGCGCTCCTGATGGCCCCCAATCGCGTCGTCACGCTGGACCGCCTGGAGGGGATGCTCTGGGACGGCCGCCCGCCCGCCAGTGCCCGCGCGTCCCTGCACAACCACGTGACCCGGCTGCGCCGTTCCCTCGGCGACCCGACACGGATCCTCAGCAGGGACCGCGGCCTCGTCCTGCGCGTCGAGGACGGGGAACTCGACGCCGACCGCCTCGTCGGCGCCCTCGACGAGGCGCGCCGGGCCCGGCACGCCGAGGACTGGGAGCACGTCTCACGCGTCACGGAGGCGGCGCTGGCACTGTGGCGCGGCACGCCCCTCGAGGAGTTCCCGGCCCTCGCGGCCGCCTCCGCCTCCGACCTCACCCGGTGGCAGGAGACACGACTGCAGTGCCTCGAACTCCGGGCGGAAGCGGTCGTCCGACTGGGCGGCCACGAGGAGTTGCTGCCCGAACTGAGGCGGGCCGCGGCCGAGTTCCCGCTGCGCGAGTCCTTCCACACGCATCTCATCCTGATGCTGCACCACACCGGCCGCCGTGCCGAGGCGCTGGAGACGTACCACGAACTGCGCCGCTCACTCGTCGACGCCCTCGGTGTCGAGCCCGGCCCCGGCGCGCGTTCGGCCTTCCAGCAGGTACTGGACGACGAGAGCACCCCCGTCGAGCAGCCGGGCCGCCCGGTGACCGGCTCCGCGTCCGTACCCAGGACCCTGCCGCGCGACCCGGTCGCCTTCACCGGTCGCGAGGCGCAGATCAGTTCCCTCCTCACCGACCTGCGCGCGGGAGCGGAGGGCGGGCCGGGACCGGTGGACCTCCACACCGTGGACGGGATGCCCGGAGTCGGGAAGACGGCCTTCGCCCTGCGCGTCGCCCACCACGTGGGCGCGGACTACCCGGACGGCCAGATCTTCCTTCCCCTGCACGCCCACACCGTCGGCACCCCGCCCGTCGCCCCCGAGGACGCCCTGGCCGAGCTGCTCCTCGCCGTCGGCGAGAGCCCCCACCGCGTGCCGGACGGGCTCGCCGCCCGCGCGGGCCTGTGGCGGAGCCGGATTGCGGGCCGCCGCATGGTCATCCTGCTGGACGACGCCTCGGGCTCCGACCAGGTGGAACCGCTGCTGCCCGGTACGGCGGGCTCGCTGGTCCTCGTCACCAGTCGGCGTCGCCTGGAGGCGCTCACCGGTGCCGCACCGATCACCCTGGGCGTGCTGGCCGAGGACGACGCGATACGGCTGCTCATCACCCGGTCGGGCCGACCGGACATCACACCCGACGACCCCTCACTCGCCCGGCTGGCACACCTCTGCGGCCACCTGCCGCTGGCGCTCAACCTCGTCTCCGCCCGGCTGCGCCACCGGCGGAGCTGGTCCCCCGCGGACATCGCCGAGGACCTCGGGACGGCGGCCGGCCGGCTCGCCGCCCTCGCCACCGAGAACGTGTCGGTCGCCGCCGCGTTCGACCTGTCGTACCGGGCGCTGTCATCGCCTTCCCGCACCCTGCTGCGCCGGCTGGGGCTACTGCCCGGATGCGACATCGACGTCCGTGCCGCCGCCGCGCTGAACGACTCCGAACTCGGCACCGCCCGACGCCTGTTGGAGGACCTCTGCGACCACAGCCTGGTCGACGAGCCCTCGCGCGGGCGCTACCAGATGCACGACCTCGTACGCGAGTACGCCCGGACCCTGGCACACGCCGACGGGCCGGCCGACGCGGACCCGACCGTGCTGCGCCTCCTCGGCCACTACCTCCACGCGGCGACGGACGCGGGGGCCAGAATCGCCCGGCACGCGGTGCACCCGCCCGAGCTGACGGTCGAACGCCCCACGACACTGCCCGAGTTCGCCGACGCGGGCGACGCGACGGCGTGGATGCGCGCCGAACACGCCAACCTTCGCGCCGCCGTCGAGTACGCCTCCCGCCACGGTCTCCACGAGGCCGCCGTGTACCTGCCCGCCGCGATGCACGACTTCCTGCGGGTCGACGGCCACTGGGGTGAGGCCCAGGACCTGCACCTGATCGCCCTCGCGGCTGCCCGGACCGCCGGCGACGAGCTCGGTCAGGCCCTCTCCCTGCACCACCTCGCCATCGTCGACTCGCTCAAGGGCTCCTACGAACAGGCGGAGTCCGGGCTGCTCCAGGCGCTGCTCCTGGTCCGCTCGCGCGGCGACCGCCGACGCGAGGGCATGGTGATGCACGACCTCGGCCGGGTGTTCCGGTTCACCGGCCGGTACGAGGAGGCCACCGACGCGCTGGAGCAGTCCCTCAAGTGCTTCGCCGGCACCGGCGACCGGCGGGACGAGGGGCTGGTCCGGAACGAACTCGGCCACGTGCTGCAACTCGCCGGCCGCTACCCGGAGGCCGCGGAAAGCGTCGGCCTGGCCCTGGCGTCGTTCCGGGACACCGGAGACCGGCTCGGTCTCGCGAACTCCCTCGCCACCCTCGCCGACATCCTCAGATCCCTGGGCCGGTACGCGGAATCCATGACCCACCACCGTCAGGCCCTGGCCCTGTACGGCGAGTTGGGCAACGTCCTGGGGGAGGCGAACGTCCTCGCCGACCTCGGCGACGTGCTGCGGCTCACCGGCGCGTACGAAGAGGCGAAGGCACACCTGACCGAATCGGTGCGGAAGCACGACCAGATCGAAAGCCGGCTCGGCGTGGCGAACTCGCTGACGTACCTCGCCCGGGTCCACTTCCGGTGCGGCGAGATCGAGGAGGCGGAGAATTGCCTCCGCCGCTCCCTCGCCATCTGCGAGCAGGTCAACAGCGCGATGGGACGCGCCTACACGAAGCTGCACCTCGCGGAGGCCGCCCTCCTGCGGGGCGCGCACGACCTGGCGCGGGACGAGGCCGAGCGCTGCCTCGCCGCCTTCCGCGAGCTCGGCGACCTCGGCGGCGAGGTGGCCGCCCTGCACATCCACGGCTCCGCGCTGCTGGCCGTTGGCCTCCCGGAGCAGGCCGCCGCGCGGCACCGCGAATCGCTCGTCCTGGCGGGAACGATCCAGGCACTGTACGAGGAACTGCTCGCTCATCAGGGGATCGCGGACTGCCTCGTCGCCCTCGGCAGGCACGCCTTGGCCGTCCCCCACCTGCGGACCGCCCTGGACATCGCCGAACGACTGGGCGTCCCCGAGACCGACGCCCTCCGGCGGCGCCTGGCCGCGGTCCCCACCCCGGCCGGGACCACCATCTGCACCCCGGCAGGCCGCTGACGCCCCCGGAACCAACCCCCCCGACCCGGTAGACCCCACCCCGTCTCCGCGCGGGACCGGCACCGGGCGTGGTCCGACCCGGACC
>NZ_JBHJQI010000291.1:0-3750 GCF_042262805.1 Streptomyces sp. NPDC056361 | reverse complement strand
GCACGCATGACTCCATCATGCGTGCCGCCCGCCCCGTCGGGTGAAGGCCCTTACAGGCCGTAGCGCTCGCGCGCCTCCTTCACGGCCGTCGCGCGGACCGCGCCGCGGCGGGCCAGCTGCGCGAGGGCGGCGACGACGATCGACTGGGCGTCGACGCCGAAGTGGCGGCGGGCCGCGTCGCGGGTGTCCGAGAGGCCGAAGCCGTCGGCGCCCAGCGAGGACCAGTCCTGCTCGACCCACTGCGCGATCTGGTCGGGGACCTGGCGCATGTAGTCGGAGACCGCGAGGACCGGGGAGTCGATGCCCTCCAGGGCCTTGCGGATGTACGGCACCTGCTCCTCGCCGCGCAGGAGGGCCGCGTCGGCCTCCAGCGCGTCGCGGCGCAGCTCCGTCCAGGAGGTCGCGGACCACACGTCGGCGGCCACGCCCCACTCGGCGGCGAGCAGCTTCTGCGCCTCCAGGGCCCAGTGGATGGCCGTGCCGGAGGAGAGGAGCTGGATGCGCGAGGCGTTCGCGGGCACGTCGACACCGGCGGACTCGGCCGTGTTGAAGCGGTAGAGGCCCTTGACGATGCCCTCGTCGATCCCGGCCGGCTTGGCCGGCTGCGGCATCGGCTCGTTGTAGACCGTGAGGTAGTAGAAGACGTTCTGGTCCTCGCCCTCGGCGGCCTCGCCGTACATCCGGCGCAGACCCTCCTTGACGATGGCCGCGACCTCGTAGGCGAACGCCGGGTCGTACGTCAGCGCCGCCGGGTTGGTGGCCGCGATCACCGGCGAGTGGCCGTCGGCGTGCTGGAGGCCCTCACCGGTCAGGGTGGTGCGGCCGGCGGTGGCGCCGACGAGGAAGCCGCGGCCGAGCTGGTCGCCGAGCTGCCACATCTGGTCGGCGGTCCGCTGCCAGCCGAACATCGAGTAGAAGATGTAGAACGGGATCATCGCCTCACCGTGCGTGGAGTACGCGGTGGACGCGGCGATGAAGTCGGCCATCGAACCGGCCTCGGTGATCCCCTCGTTGAGGATCTGGCCGTTCTTGGCCTCCTTGTAGTACATCAGCTGGTCGCGGTCGACCGGCTCGTACGTCTGGCCCTTCGGCGAGTAGATGCCGAGCGACGGGAAGAGCGACTCCATACCGAAGGTACGGGCCTCGTCCGGGACGATCGGGACCCAGCGCTTGCCGGTCTCCTTGTCGCGGACCAGGTCCTTGACGAGCCGGACGAACGCCATCGTCGTGGCCATCGACTGCGAGCCGGAGCCCTTGTCGAACGCGGCGAACGACTTGTCGGCCGGGGCCGGCAGCGGCGCGAGCGCGTGGGTGCGGCGGGCCGGGGCCGGGCCGCCGAGGGCCGCGCGGCGCTCCTGGAGGTAGCGGACCTCGGGGGAGTCGGCGCCGGGGTGGCCGTAGGGCACCTGGCCGTCGACGAACTGCGCGTCCGAGATCGGGAGTTCGAGAAGGTCCCGCATGTTCTTGAACTCGTCGGTGGTGAGCTTCTTCATCTGGTGGTTCGCGTTCTTCGACGCGAAGCCCTCACCGAGGGTGAAGCCCTTGACGGTCTGCGCGAGGATGACCGTCGGCGCGCCCTTGAACTCCACGGCGGCCTTGTACGCGGCGTACACCTTGCGGGGCTCGTGGCCGCCGCGGGAGAGGTGGAAGCACTCCAGGATCTTGTCGTCGCTCAGCAGCTGCGCCATCGCGGCGAGCGCCGGGTCCTTGCCGAAGAAGTCCTGGCGGATGTAGGCGGCGTCGCGGGTCTGGTACGTCTGGACCTGCGCGTCCGGCACCTCGCGGAGGCGGCGGACCAGGGCGCCGGTGGTGTCGAGCGCGAACAGCTCGTCCCAGGCGTTGCCCCACAGCGACTTCACGACGTTCCAGCCGGCGCCGCGGAACTGGGCCTCCAGCTCCTGCACGATCTTGAAGTTGGCGCGGACCGGGCCGTCGAGGCGCTGCAGGTTGCAGTTGACGACGAAGGTCAGGTTGTCCAGGCCCTCGCGGGCGGCGAGCGCGAGCGCCGCCGTCGCCTCGGGCTCGTCCATCTCGCCGTCGCCGAGGAACGCCCACACGTGGGACGCGGAGACGTCCTTGATGGAGCGGTTCGTCAGGTAGCGGTTGAAGCGCGCCTGGTAGATCGCGGAGAGCGGGCCGAGGCCCATGGAGACGGTGGGGAACTCCCACAGCCAGGGCAGCCGGCGCGGGTGCGGGTAGGAGGGCAGGCCCTCGCCGCCGGACTCCTGGCGGAACTTGTCGAGGTGCGCCTCGGTGAGGCGGCCGTCGAGGAAGGCGCGGGCGTAGATGCCGGGGGAGGCGTGGCCCTGGATGAAGAGCTGGTCGCCGGAACCGTCGGCTTCCTTGCCCTTGAAGAAGTGGTTGAAGCCGGTCTCGTAGAGCCAGGCCGCCGAGGCGAAGGTGGCGATGTGGCCGCCGACGCCGTACTTGGAACCGCGGGTGACCATCGCGGCCGCGTTCCAGCGGTTCCACGCGGTGATCTTCCGCTCCATCTCCTCGTCGCCGCCGAACTCGCCGACCGAGGGCTCCGCGGAGGTGGGGATGGTGTTGACGTAATCGGTCTCCAGCAGCTTGGGCAGGGCGAGGCCCGCGCCCTCGGCGTGCTGGAGCGTGCGGCGCATCAGGTAGGCGGCCCGGTGGGGGCCGGCGGCCTTGGTGACGGCGTCCAGGGAGGCCGCCCACTCGGCGGTCTCCTCGGTGTCACGGTCCGGGAGCTGGTCGAGCTCACTCGGAATCTTGCCTACGGGATCGGTCATGATCGCCGCCTTCCGGACAGATGGGGGTGGAGATAAGGGGGCCATGTCTGGCAGGACAGGGCGAAGGGCCGGGTGACGGCCCGCCGAAGACTGTAAACCGGCGATCGATGATCGATCAAAGGGTTGAAGGGGAAAACCTCTTCAGATCGAGAAAGTCGGCACAGGGTGCCAACAAAAAGGGCACCCGGTGCCTGGTTTTCGCCCCGTTTCCGCAGGTGGGACCCGCTGTCTGAGAAGGAGCGCGCACGAATGAGCGGGCCCACCGGACGGTGGACCCGCTCACTGTGCGTCACGCCGTGGCTCAGGCCCTCGGGGCGCAGCCGAGCACATGGGCCTTCACGAGGGCCCCGATGTTCGGGTCGCCCCGCCGGAAGGCCTCCACGAGCTCCTGGTGCTCCTCCGCGTACGACTTCTGGACCGTGCCGAGCCAGCGGATCGACAGGGCCGTGAAGACCTCGATGCCGAGCGTCTCCCAGGTGTGCAGCAGGACGCCGTTCCCGGCCGCCTTCACCAACTCCCGGTGGAAGGCCACCGTGTGCCGCACCTGCGCCGTGCCGTCGGAGGTCGCGTCCGCCTCGTACAGCGCCGCCACGTGCGGCTCCAGGGCCGAGCAGTCGGTCGCCAGGCGCGTCGCGGCCAGCTCGGCCGCGATCTGCTCCAGACCGGCCCGCACCGGGTAGCTCTCCTCCAGGTCCGCGGCGGTGAGGTTGCGGACCCGCACGCCCTTGTTGGGCGCCGACTCGATCAGCCGCAGCGACTCCAGCTCGCGCAGCGCCTCGCGGACCGGGGTCTGGCTGACCTCGAGCTCGGTCGCGATCCGGCGCTCCACGATCCGCTCTCCCGGCTTCCAGCGGCCGCTGACGATCCCCTCCACGATGTGCTCGCGGATCTGTTCGCGCAGCGAGTGGACGACGGGGACGGTCATGAAGGCTCCTCGGGGAGTGTTGACCCTTAGACAATACGGCGGCGCCCCCGCCCGGAAACACTTCCGGGC
>NZ_JBHJQI010000290.1:0-3752 GCF_042262805.1 Streptomyces sp. NPDC056361 | reverse complement strand
GCCCCAGCCCACCCAGGCCTCCTTCCGGAGGCGGAAACGGGCTCGTCGGCGAGGCGGTGGGGCCGCCTGAGCTGACGTCGACAGGAGCGTCATGGTGGTTCCTTGCGTCGGTGACCGACCGGTCGGGAACGGAGCGGTGGAGGCAGAGGCCCGGGCCCGAGGGCCGGAGGAAGTCTGAACCGATGAGGAAATGTTTACGTAATCATCGGTGGCCTGATGGTTGCACCACCCTCAGAGGGGCGTCAAGCACAACAACGTAGCGAACAAGCGGGATCTAAGTGACGAGCAGGGACAGGGCGTCCATTCGGGACGTGGCGATGTCGCCGTTGTGTACAACCCGCCCGTCGCCGTCGGCCAGGACGAGGCAACCCACGCACCTCGGCGGCCGGTTCGCCCCCGGGGCGCACCGCGGCGGCACCGCGCGACGCGGTCGACTCGCGGGGGCAGGCGGAAGGGAGAAGCAGCAGGTGGGAGCCGTAGGGGGCCGTAGAGGCGCGCACGGGGCACCTGGGGCGAGCTCCGCGAGGGCGGAGGCGCCGCCCGCGCCTGAATCCACCAGCGCGCGGGCAGCGCAGGCGGGCCCCGTTGGCCGAAAACCGTCACAGCGCAGGGCAGGCTTGCCCCGTGGCGAAGACCGCCGCAGCGCAGACGTCACCGGAGCCGGGATCCGTCACGGCACAGGCATCCCCCGCACCGGGAACCTCACGGTGCAGGCATCCCCCGCACCGGAAACCACGCAGCGCGGACACCTCCCACGCCGAGAACCTCGCAGCGCAGACATCCCCACGCCGAGAACCACGCAGCGCAGACACCCCCCGGCGACACGTCAGCGCGCGGGCATCCCCCCGCGCCGCGACACGTCAGCGCGCGGGCGGCGGGGCCGTGCTGGCGCGGATCACGAGGGTGGGTTCGACGGCGAGGCGGCGCGGGCCGTTGCTGCGGCGCTCGATCTGCTCGAGGAGGAGGGTCACGCAGTGCCGGCCGACGATGTCGAAGTCCTGGTGGACGGTGGTCAGCGGGGGTTCGAAGAAGGGGGCCTCGGGCACGTCGTCGAAGCCCGCCACGCTGATGTCGCCGGGCACGGACCGGCCGGCCTCGTGCATCGCCCGCAGGACGCCCAGCGCCATCTGGTCGTTCGCGGCGAAGACCGCGGTGGCGTCGGCGACCTGCGCGAGGGTCCGTCCGGCCAGGTAGCCGGACTCCGCGGTCCAGTCCCCGTACAGCACGGGCCGCACGGGGGCGCCGGCCGCGACGAGTGTGCGCTCCCAGGCCTCGGCCCGCCGCCGGGCGGCGAAGGAGTCGTGCGGGCCGCTGACGTGGAAGACGGTCCGGTGGCCGAGTTCGAGGAGGTGGCGGACCACGCTCTGGGCGCCGCGGGCCTGGTCGAAGTCGACGTTCGGGTACGCGTGCCCGGTGTCGCCGTCGGCGACGACCACCGGCATCGTGGGCGGCAGGTGCAGCGACGGCGTGTCGAGCATCTGCGACTCGACCAGCACGATGCCGTCGACGGACTGCAGCATGAGGTGCCGGAAGGCCTGGCGCACGGCGGCTTCGGTCTGGGCGCGGATGCCCATGAAGTTGATCGAGAAGCCTGCCTCGCGCGCCGCGTCGGCGATGGCTCCGAGGGTGCGGGCGTTGCCGTGGGCGCCGACGTCGAAGCTGACCACGCCGATGGCCCCGAACTTGCCGGTGACCAGGGCGCGGGCCGCCGCGTTGGGGCGGTAGCCGAGCTCCTGCATCGCGGCGAGGACCTTGGCGCGGGTGCTCTCGTCGACGTTGTCGTGGTTGTTGGCCACCCGCGAGACCGTCTGCGAGGACACGCCCGCCTTCGCGGCGACCTCGGCCATGGAGGGCCACTTCCGGGGTGGGCGCGAGCGGGGCGTTCTCGTTGCCTTGTCCGCCACTTCGACCGTTCCTTCCCGGAGGGTTCCGAGGGCGCATGCGTGGCACCCCCATCGAGTCATGTTGACGCAAACAGGTACGGCGGTCAAAACCTCGACCGCTTTCGTCCGGGTCCTTGACAGGGTCGGGTGTCGCTCCCAGACTTCCGGCTACATCGTGTTTACGAAAACATTACGTGTTCGCGATGTCCCTGCGGCCTGAACGGCCGGTCCCCCACTCCAGGCGCCCCCCACCCGCTCCGGTCCCCAGAGCGGACCCTGCCGCGCTGTCCGCGCGGCGCGCCCGGTCCGACGCAACACCCCGAGGTATCGCGCCATGCGACTCAAGATCTCCGGGACGGCGGCATTCCTCTGCGCCCTCCTCCTGTCCCTCGTCACCGCCGCCGGCACGGCCCATGCCGCCCCGGTGAGCATCGCCAACGGCACGCAGTTCACCGATCCGGCCGGCAACCCCGTGCACGCCCACGGCGGCGGCGTGATCAAGGTCGGTCAGTACTACTACTGGTTCGGCGAGAACCGGAACACCGACAACACCTTCCGGTACGTCTCCGCCTACCGGTCCACCGACCTGAAGACGTGGGAGTTCCGCAACCACGTCCTCACCGAGGCGACCGACCCCGAGCTCGACTGGGCCAACATCGAGCGCCCCAAGGTCATCTACAACAGCGCCACCCAGCAGTTCGTCATGTGGATGCACAAGGAGAACGGCTCCGACTACGGTGAGGCCCGCGCCGCCGTCGCCGTCTCGTCCACCGTGGACGGCGACTACACCTGGCGCGGCAGCTTCCGGCCCCTGGGCCACATGTCGCGTGACATCACCACGTTCGTCGACACCGACGGCACCGGCTACATGATCTCCGCCGCCAACGAGAACGCCGACCTGCACGTCTACCGGCTCACCGCCGACTACACCGGCATCGACGCGCAGGTGCAGAAGCTGTGGTCGGGCCAGTGGCGCGAGGCGCCCGCCATGTTCAAGCGCAACGGCGTGTACTTCCTCCTGACCTCCGGCGCCACCGGCTGGGCCCCCAACCAGCAGAAGTACGCCACGGCCACCAGCGTCACCGGCTCGTGGACGGACCTCAAGAACGTCGGGGACGGCACGACGTACCGCAGCCAGACCGCGTACGTCCTGCCGGTCCAGGGCACCAGGGGGACCAGCTACCTCTACATGGGCGACCGCTGGGGCAACTCCATGGGCGGCACGGTCAACGACTCCCAGTACGTCTGGCTGCCGCTGACGTTCCCCACCAACACCACCATGACCATGGACTACTCCCCCCAGGTCACGATCGACACCGCCGCGGGCACCGTCACGGGCATGAACGTGCCCTGGGAGACGCTGACCGCCCGCAGCAGCGGCAAGTGCGCCGACGTGGCGAACTTCGACTCGGCGGACGGCACGCCGGTGGTCCAGTGGGGCTGCGGCAGCGGCGTGAACCAGAACTTCTGGATCAAGAAGCTGGGCACCGGATACGTCCAGATCATGGCCCGCCACAGCGGGAAGTGCCTCGGTGTCGCCGGCGCCTCCACCGCGGACGGCGCCCTCGCCGTCCAGGCCACCTGTGACGGCTCGACCTCCCAGCAGTGGAAGGTCCAGACCACCAACGTCTCCGGTTACGTCGCCCTCGTCGCCCGCCACAGCGGCAAGTGCCTCGACGTCGCGAACTGGTCGTCCGCCGACGGCGGCGCCCTCGACCAGTGGACGTGCAACACCGGCGACAACCAGAAGTGGTGGCGCGCGGCGGCCTGACCGCCCCGCCCCACCGTGTGACCGGCGCGGGGGGGGCCCCCGCCCCGTACCCCCCCCCCCCCCCCCCACCCCCCCCCCCCCCCCCCGGGGGGGCCCCC
>NZ_JBHJQI010000289.1:0-3821 GCF_042262805.1 Streptomyces sp. NPDC056361 | reverse complement strand
CCCCGAGGGGTTCCGGGCCCTTCCGCGTACCACGCCCGTATGCCCGGATCAGGACTCGGGCGTCTCCCGGCGGACCTGCAGCAGGTCCTCCAGCTGCTCCTCGCGGGCCTGCGCGGCCACGAACAGCAGCTCGTCGCCGGCCTCCAGGGTCTCCTCGGGGCTCGGCGTCAGCACCCGCGAACCGCGGATGATCGTCACCAGCGAGGTGTCCTGCGGCCAGGCCACGTCCCCGACCGCGGTGCCCGCGACCGCCGACTCCGGCGGCAGCGTCAGCTCGACCAGGTTCGCGTCGCCGTGGCTGAAGCGGAGCAGCCGGACCAGGTCGCCGACGCTCACCGCCTCCTCCACCAGGGCCGACATGAGACGCGGCGTCGAGACGGCGACGTCCACGCCCCAGGCCTCGTTGAACAGCCACTCGTTCTTCGGGTTGTTCACCCGGGCGACCACCCGCGGCACGCCGTACTCCGTCTTGGCGAGCAGCGAGACGACCAGGTTCACCTTGTCGTCGCCGGTCGCCGCGATCACCACGTTGCAGCGCTGCAGCGCCGCCTCGTCGAGCGAGGTGATCTCACAGGCGTCGGCCAGCAGCCACTCCGCCTGCGGCACCCGCTCCACCGAGATGGCGGTCGGCGCCTTGTCGATGAGCAGGACCTCGTGCCCGTTCTCCAGCAGCTCGCCCGCGATGGAACGGCCCACCGCACCCGCGCCCGCAATAGCGACACGCATCAGTGACCGCCCTCCTCGGGACCCTCGGCGAAGGCCTCCTCGACCTTCGCGATCTCGTCCGTACGCATCATCACGTGCACCAGGTCACCTTCCTGGAGCACCGTCTGCGAGGTCGGCAGAATCGCTTCGCCCAGCCGGGTGAGGAAGGCGACGCGGACGCCCGTCTCCTCCTGCAGCCGGCTCACCTTGTGGCCGATCCACGCCGGAGAGGTGTGCACCTCCGCGAGCTGCACACCACCGCTCGGATCCCGCCACAGCGGCTCCGCGCCGGAGGGCAGCAGCCGGCGCAGCATCTGGTCGGCGGTCCAGCGGACCGTCGCGACCGTCGGGATCCCGAGGCGCTGGTAGACCTCGGCGCGGCGCGGGTCGTAGATCCGCGCCGCCACGTTCTCGATGCCGAACATCTCGCGCGCGACCCGCGCCGCGATGATGTTCGAGTTGTCGCCGCTGCTCACCGCGGCGAAGGCACCGGCCTCCTCGATCCCGGCCTCACGCAGCGTGTCCTGGTCGAAGCCCACGCCCGTGACGCGCCGACCGCCGAAACCCGACCCCAGACGACGGAAAGCCGTCGGGTCCTGGTCCACGACCGCGACGGTGTGCCCCTGCTGTTCGAGGGTCTGCGCGAGAGCGGCTCCCACTCGCCCGCAGCCCATGATGACGATGTGCACGTCCCCTTACCCCGCACTCCTGATCGCCTTGCTGACCTGCGAAAACACCCTGCTCACAACTTTCCTCGCCCGATGCGCCCGGGCCGCGGCCGGCAACTCCCTGCCGGGTTGCCCGGTCCGAGCTTATGCGGCAACGCTGGCCGGGACCGCATCCGAGGTGGTACTCAGGGAGATTCGGTGCCGATCGGGGGTGCCGGTGCGCGTGGCTCTTTTCGAACGCTTACGATCCTCTCCGTGTCCAAACTGACCGACGTGCCCAAACGGATCCTGATCGGGCGGGCCCTGCGCAGCGACAAGCTCGGAGAGACCCTCCTCTCCAAGCGCATCGCCCTCCCCGTCTTCGCCTCCGACCCGCTGTCCTCGGTGGCGTACGCACCCGGCGAGGTGTTGCTCGTCCTCTCCGTCGCCGGTTTGTCGGCCTACCACTTCAGCCCGTGGATCGCGCTCGCGGTCGTCGTGCTGATGTTCACGGTGGTCGCGTCCTACCGGCAGAACGTGCACGCGTACCCCAGCGGCGGCGGCGACTACGAGGTCGCCACCACCAACCTGGGGCCGAAGGCCGGACTCACCGTGGCGAGCGCCCTGCTCGTCGACTACGTCCTGACCGTCGCGGTGTCGATCTCCTCGGGCATCGAGAACCTCGGCTCGGCCGTCCCCTTCGTCGTCGAGCACAAGGTGGCCTGCGCGGTCGGCGTCATCGTGCTGCTCACCGTGATGAACCTGCGCGGAGTGAAGGAGTCGGGCTCCCTCTTCGCGATCCCGACGTACGTCTTCGTCGCCGGCGTCTTCATCATGATCCTCTGGGGCGCGTACCGGGGCATCGTCCTCGACGACACCATGAAGGCGCCCACCGCCGACTTCGAGATCAAGGCCGAGCACGAGGGGCTGGCCGGCTTCGCGCTCGTCTTCCTGCTGCTGCGCGCCTTCTCCTCCGGCTGTGCCGCGCTCACCGGCGTCGAGGCCATCTCCAACGGCGTCCCGGCCTTCCGCAAGCCGAAGTCGAAGAACGCCGCCACCACGCTCGCCCTCATGGGCGGCCTGGCCGTCACCATGTTCTGCGGCATCATCTTCCTCGCCATGGCCACCGACGTGCGCATGGCCGAGAAGCCCGCCGAGGACCTGCTGAACAACGGCGTCCCGGTCGGCCCGGGCTACGTCCAGGACCCCGTCATCTCCCAGGTCGCGGCCGCCGTCTTCGGCGACGGGACGTTCTTCTTCATCGTCCTCGCCGCCGCCACCGCGCTCGTCCTCTTCCTGGCCGCGAACACCGCGTACAACGGCTTCCCGCTCCTCGGCTCGATCCTCGCCCAGGACCGCTACCTGCCGCGCCAGCTGCACACCCGCGGCGACCGCCTCGCCTTCTCCAACGGCATCGTGCTCCTCGCCGGCGCAGCCGCCCTCCTCGTCTGGATCTACGGAGCCGACTCGACCCGGCTGATCCAGCTGTACATCGTCGGCGTCTTCGTCTCCTTCACCCTCAGCCAGATCGGCATGGTCCGGCACTGGAACCGGCACCTGAAGGCGGAACGCGAACCCGCCAAGCGCCGCCACATGATCCGCTCCCGCGCGATCAACGCCTTCGGTGCCTTCTTCACCGGCCTCGTCCTCGTCGTCGTCCTCGCCACCAAGTTCACCCACGGCGCCTGGGTCGCCCTGCTCGGCATGGTGATCTTCTACGGCACGATGACCGCGATCCGCCGGCACTACGACTCCGTCGCCGCCGAGATCGCCGCCGCCGAGGAACGTCCCGACGAATACGTGCGCCCCTCCCGGGTCCGCTCCATCGTCCTCGTCTCCAAGCTCCACAAGCCCACCCTGCGCGCCCTCGCCTACGCCAAGCTCATGCACGCCAACGAGCTGGAGGCGCTGACCGTCAACGTCGACCCGGTCGAGACGAAGGCGCTCAAGGAGGAGTGGGAGCGGCGCGGCATCAACGTCCCGCTCAAGATCCTCGACTCCCCGTACCGCGAGATCACCCGGCCGGTCATCGAGTACGTCAAGAGCCTCCGCCGCGAGAGCCCGCGCGACGCCGTCTCCGTCTACATCCCCGAGTACGTCGTCGGCCACTGGTACGAGCACCTGCTCCACAACCAGAGCGCCCTGCGCCTCAAGGGCCGGCTCCTCTTCACCCCCGGCGTCATGGTGACCTCGGTCCCGTACCAGCTCCAGTCCTCCGAGGCCGCCAGGAAGCGGGCGAGGAAGCGCCAGGAATGGAACGCGCCCGGCTCGGTCCGCCGCGGCCCGGTCGAGAAGCGGCAGAAGGAACCAGCCGCCAAGAACAACTAGACTGGTGGGGGGGGGGGGGGCACCCCCCCCCCCACCCGGGGCCCCAGTTGGACCGGGGGGGAGACCGCGCGCCCCGGGCCCCCCCCCCACCCCCCCCCCGCCCCCGGCCCCGCGGACCCCCACCGGGGGCCGCTGCCGCCC
>NZ_JBHJQI010000288.1:0-3830 GCF_042262805.1 Streptomyces sp. NPDC056361 | reverse complement strand
TGTTTTTTTTTTATACGAGCGGGGGGCGGGGGGGTTCCCCCCGGGCGGGCCCCACCGGCTGCACCTGCGGGGCCTGTGGGGAGGCTCAGCCGGTGGTGACCGCGGTGTCGTCGATCAGGAAGCTGGTGGCCAGAGACGAGTCCTCGGTACCGGTGAACTTGATCGTGACCGTCTTGCCCTTGAACGCCGACAGGTCAAGGGTCCGCTGGGTGTAGCCGCTCGGCGTGGCGTTGGAGTACGTCGCCAGGGTGGTGGTGCTGGCGCCGTTGACGACCTGGGCCTTCAGCGTGTCGTACGCCGTGGTGCCCGACTCCTTGGTGTCGATCGACAGGAAGAAGCTGAGCGTGGGAGCCGCAGCGGTGGCCGGGATGGTCACCGTCTGCGACAGGGTGTCGGTGTGCGCGCTGCCGTACCCGTCCAGCCAGGCGTAGTACGAGCCCGAGTGCGCGGTGGCGCCGGTGTCGTTGGTGATCACGCCGGTGCTGGAGGTCCAGTTGACCGCGCCGGACTCGAAGCCCGGGTTGGCGAGCAGGTTGGAGCCGCTCGGCGGGGGCGTGGTGCCGCCGCCGCAGGTGGTGGAGGTCGGGACGACGGCCACGCCGCTCCAGGCCTTCTCCACCGCGGTGCACTGGCTGCTACTCGCGCCGTACAGGTCGATCGCGGCCTTGATGCTCGCGGTACGGGCCTCGGGGTAGGTGGTGCCCGAGGTCATGTACGTGGTGAGCGCGCGGTACCAGATCTTGCCCGCGGCGGCGTTGCCGACGCCGGTGACCGTCCCGCCGTCGCAGGTCGGGCTGTTGCCCCACTGGGAGGAACCGGAGCCGACCGCCAGCAGGTAGAAGAAGTGGTTGCCCACTCCGGAAGAGTAGTGCGGGTCGAGGTTCTTGGTGTTGGTGGTCCAGCAGCTCTGCGAGACGCCGTCCTTCTTCGGGTCGTCCATGTACCGCAGCGGCGTGGAGCTGATCTTCTCGCCGATGAGGTAGTCGGGGGCGTCGACCGAGCTGTTGGCGTTGAACTCCACCAGGGTGCCGAAGATGTCGCTGGTCGCCTCGTTCAGGCCGCCCGCGTCGCCGAAGTAGTTCAGGTTGGCGGTGGCGGAGGTGACACCGTGGCTCATCTCGTGGCCGGCGACGTCGAGTTCGGTGAACGGCTTGTCGCCGGGGGCGCCGTCGCCGTAGATCATGCTGAAGCTGGTGTCGTCCCATCCGGCGTTGGCGTAGTTGTTGCCGTAGTGCACGAAGGAGCGGGCGCCGACGCCGTCGTTCTTGATGCCGTTGCGGCCGTGCACGTTCTTGTAGTAGTCCCAGGTCGCCTGGATGCCGAAGTGGGCGTCGGCCGCGACGGTGGCGCGGTCGCTGAGCGTGCCGTTGCCCCACACGTTGTCGGTGTCGGTGAAGGCCTTGCCCCAGCCGGCCGGCGGGCTGTCGTTGGTGGCCGTCAGGTTCTGCGCGTCCCGGGTCTCCCCGTTGCCGCGGGTGGCGTCCTTGAGCTGGTAGCCGCCGGAGATGGCGGTGGTGGTCAGCGGGACGTCGCCCACCTGGTAGCCGTGGCCGGTGCCGTCGACGGTGTGGAAGGCGTTCCACGTCTGCCCGACCTTGCCGGTCACGGCGTCCACGAGCACGTTGAAGTGGCTGGGCGACTGGTCGGGGGCGATGCCGTCGACGGTCACCTGCCACGCCAGCCGCGGAGTGCCGGAGAGCGCGTCCACCACCAGCTTGCTGGTGGTCTTGGCGCGCTTGCCCTGGAACTTCTGCTGCGCCAGGGTCTCGGCGCGCTTGGCGCTGACCTTGGGGGTCACCGGAAGGGAGAGGCTCTTCTTGAGGGTCAGCGTGCTCTCGCGGAACGCCCCGCTCGGTGCGGAGTGCACGATGACGTCACCGCCCAGGACGGGCAGGTCGCGGTATTCACGCGTCATGTGCACGTGCCGGGTGCCGTCCTTGTCGACTAGCACCGAGGCGGACTTGAAGGTGTCAGCCGAGCTCGCGCGAACCGCTGCGGGGTGGGCGGCGATCGAATCGCGAGCGTCCTGGATGGCCTGGGTCTTGTCGGCCTTGGGCGGGTGGGGCCGAGCGGCGTCGTCAGCGACGGCGGGGGATCCCACGCCGGCTATCAGCAGGCCGCTGACGGCGAGCGAGATCGATGCGGCGAGAACAGTTCTCTTCATGGGCCGGGATCGTGGCCGTGGTCGGGAACCTGGGTCAACGGGCGCCAACTCTGTTTATTTGCGGGCGCTGTGAAGAGACCGGTGACCGGATCTTCCTCGGCCACGGCTCAGCCGCACCCTGAGCTTTGGTCAAAACTGTTCACAGAGTGTCTAACGTCTCGTCGATATCCAGCCTGACCGTGGCTAGCCTGTCGCCGATTCATCCCCCCACGAGGGCGCTGCCGTAGACCGTGTCCCCCATCCCCAGGCACGCAACGCAGGTGCAGGAGGCGAGAGACTGGTGGACACCAGTGGCTCAGCACGGCCGGGCAGTCGGCCCAGGTCCCACCGCTACTGGAGCTGCAGACCGTGCAACAGCGAGAACAAGCAGCGGATCTCCTCGATCTGCTCCGCACCGGCCCGTTCGAGGCCGCCCTGGACTGCGCCGTGCGGGCCAGCGGGCTCAGCCTCGAACGCATCCAGCACCGGCTCGCCGAGCACGGCGTCGAGGTCAGCGTCACCACGCTCAGCTACTGGCGACGCGGCCGCAGCCGCCCCGAACGCCCCCGGTCCCGGCAGGCCGTCCGGCTCCTGGAAGAACTGTTGGGAGTTCCCACCGACGGCCTGGTCTCGCTGCTCGGCCCGCGCCGCCCTCGCGGCCGCTGGGTCAACCGGGACTCCGAGGTGCTGGAGACCGCGCACCTGTGGCGGGAGTTCGTCAGCCTCCCCGAGCTGCTGGCCGAGCTGGGCAGCACGGACGACGGCCTGCTGCGCGTCGCCGCCCACGACAGCTACGCGCTCGACGCGCAGGGCGCCGGGGCTGTGCTGACCACCCGCCTGACGCTGAAGGCAACCCGAGACGGTGTGGATCGCTGTGTGGTGGTCTTCCGCGGCGAAGACCCGGACAGAGCACTGCCCGAGTTCGCCGACGTGCGCAACGCCCGCCTCGGGCGGTTGCGCTCGGATCGCAGCGTGCCGTTGGTGGTCGCCGAACTGTTCCTGGATCGCACGCTGTCCGAGGGCGGGACCACACTGATCGAGTACACCTTGCGGTTCCCCGAGAACGGACGCCGCGCCGAGCAGTGCGGGCGGGGCTTCCCCGCCCCCGCCCTCCTCTACACCCTGGAGGTCGCCTTCCACCCGGACGCCGTGCCGGTGCGCTGTCGGTCCTGCTTCAGTACCGCGGTCACGGGCGAGCCGGTGACCGGGGAACCGGTGTGGATCAGTGCCGCCGGCCGGGTGCACGCCGTCTTCGAGAACCCGGGGCCCGGCTTCCGGTCTCTGCGCTGGGAGTGGAACTGAACAGCGGCGACGTTTGATGCCACCTTGCCGAAGTCGCACGGGAGGGCGTCCATCGGTTCCTGTCCGTCCATGATGAAGCCGTGGGCCGGTACACCTCCACCCCGGCCTGATGTGACCTACGCGGGGTCCTGGGACCCGGCGTAGTCACGTCAGGCAACGGCGACCATGTCGTTCTTCGGTAGCAACTCGGGCATCCCCTCCACCAGCGCCACGACTCCGACTACCTCGCCGACCTCGGAACCGCTCACCCAGACTGGATAGATTCCGTCCCCCGTCGTCGCGAAGGCCACCTAGAGCATGTCTCTTTGACCGGTGATTCTCGTGGTGGGGCTGGTTAGTCTGCTGCGATGACGGACAGCGAGCTGATCGTTGACCTGCGGGGTCG
>NZ_JBHJQI010000287.1:0-3848 GCF_042262805.1 Streptomyces sp. NPDC056361 | reverse complement strand
GGGTGTTCGTGCACCCGGGCGGACGACGTGCTACAGTCGAGAGCAGTTGCAGTTGTGGTTCCCAAAGAACTTATGAGTGCCTTCGACGATGGAGACATCGTCAGGCACTTTATGTGTTTTCGGTGCAGTTTTCCGACGGGGCAATCATCACGGCGACGCCGGGAGCCACACGGTGTGGTTTCCCGGGTTACGCCCCGAAGGAGATTTGACATGGCTACTGGCACCGTGAAGTGGTTCAACAGCGAAAAGGGCTTCGGCTTCATCGAGCAGGAGGGTGGCGGCCCGGACGTGTTCGCCCACTACTCCAACATCGCCACCTCCGGCTTCCGTGAGCTCCAGGAAGGCCAGAAGGTGACCTTCGACGTCACGCAGGGCCAGAAGGGCCCGCAGGCGGAGAACATCCTCCCCGCCTGACGTTGACACGTCCGACGCAGCCGGGGCCCTCACCTTCGAGGTGAGGGCCTCGGCTCGTTGTCTTTTCCCGGCTTTTTCACGGACCGGACGCCGCTTTCCACCCCGTCGGCGTGGCCGGATCCGTACGCAATTGGCGTTCGGTACGTTCTGGTAATTCATGGGCCGCTGCCCGTCGCGAATTCCCTCGAAGCGCACCGTTTCGAGGAAGGTCCCCCATGAACACCACCCCCCGTACGGACAGGACGCGCCGCGGCTCCGCACCGAAGGACGAATTCGCGTCACCGGCCACCGTCACCCCGGCGCTCCCCGCCGCCGGCGCCTTCACCGACCTCGACCTGCCGGCCGCGGTCCTCGACGTGCTGGCCGGCGAGGGCGTCACGACGCCGTTCCCGATCCAGGCCGCGACCCTGCCCGACGCCCTCGCGGGCCGCGACGTCCTCGGCCGCGGTCGGACCGGCTCGGGCAAGACCCTCGCCTTCGGCCTGCCGCTGCTGGCGCGCACCGCGGGGCGCCGGGCCGAGGCCCGCAAGCCGCTCGCCCTGGTCCTGGTGCCCACCCGCGAGCTGGCCCAGCAGGTCACGGACGCGCTCGACCCGTACGCCCGCGCCCTGAAGCTGCGCATGGCCACCGTGGTGGGCGGCATGTCGATCGGTCGGCAGGCCACCGCGCTGCGCGACGGCGCCGAGGTCGTCGTGGCGACGCCCGGCCGGCTGATGGACCTGGTGGAGCGCAAGGACTGCCGCCTGGAGCGGGTGACCGTCACGGTCCTCGACGAGGCCGACCAGATGGCCGACCTGGGGTTCATGCCGCAGGTCACCGAGGTGCTCGACCGGGTGAACGCCGACGGCCAGCGGATGCTGTTCTCGGCCACCCTCGACCGCAACGTCGACCTCGTCGTCGAGCGCTACCTCCGTGACCCGGTCGTCCACTCCGTCGACCCGTCGGCCGCCACCGTCTCCACCATGGAGCACCACGTGCTGCAGGTGCACGGCGCCGACAAGTTCGCCACCGCCACGGAGATCGCGGCCCGCGACGGGCGCGTGATCATGTTCCTGCACACCAAGGCCTCCGTCGACCGCTTCACCCGCCACCTCCTCGGCAGCGGAGTCCAGGCGGCGGCACTGCACGGCGACAAGTCGCAGCCGCTGCGGACCCGCACGCTGGCGCGCTTCAAGAGCGGCGAGGTCCCGGTCCTGGTCGCCACGAACGTGGCGGCGCGCGGCATCCACGTCGACGAGCTCGACCTGGTCGTCAACGTCGACCCGCCCGCCGACCACAAGGACTACCTGCACCGCGGCGGCCGGACCGCGCGCGCCGGCGAGTCCGGTCTCGTCGTCACCCTGGTCACGCCCGAGCAGCGCAAGGACGTGGCCCGCCTCATGGCGGACGCGGGCATCCGCCCGCAGGTCACCCAGGTCCGCTCGGGCGAGGCCGAGCTGAGCCGGATCACCGGCGCCCGGAAGCCGTCCGGCGTGCCCGTCGACGGCGCCGCGCCGACGCAGGAGGGCGCCAAGCGCGGGGGCGCCGCCTTCCGCGGCATGGGCACCGTCCCCGGTCGGCCGGGCCGCGCCAAGAACGAGTCGCGCCGCGCCGCCGAGGCCCGCAAGACGGCCGAGGCCCGCCAGGCCGCGCGGATCCGCCGCGGCGGCTGACCCGCCCCCGGCGGGACGCCGCCGACCCCGACACCCTTGTGCGGAAGGACGGTTGCCGGACGCGGCCCGTCGATCTTCGACACGATTCCGCCACAACGCAGAGCCTTGCCAGCCATCGGAGGGCACCTTATCGTCGCGGGCAGAAAGCGCTTTCTCCCTTCAGCTGAACACTGACGAAAAGGAAGGCGAGGATGAGACGACCAGTCGCACCGCGACTCCACGCGGCGCTGGTGACGATGGCCCTGGCGGCCGTGACCGGGGTGGTGCTGACGATGCCCGAGGCGTCGGCGGCGACCGGCGGCGTCACCGGCTACGCGACCCAGAACGGCGGCACGACGGGCGGCGCGGGAGGCCGGACCGTGCGGGCCACCACGGGGACCGAGATCCACGCGGCCCTGTGCGGCCGGGCCACCAGCAGCACGCCGATCACCATCGAGGTGGAAGGAACGATCAACCACGCGAACACCGCCAAGGTGTCCGGCGACAGCTGCAACACCGCCGCCGGCGTGATCGAACTCAAGCAGATCAGCAACGTCACCCTCGTCGGGGTCGGCAGCGGCGCCGTCTTCGACCAGCTCGGCATCCACCTGCGCGACGCCGGCAACATCGTCATCCAGAACGTGACCGTCCGGAACGTCAAGAAGTCGGGCTCGCCCGTCTCCAACGGCGGCGACGCCATCGGCATGGAGAGCACCGTCCGCAACGTATGGGTCGACCACACCACCCTGGAGGCCTCGGGCGGCGAGTCCGAGGGATTCGACGGCCTCTTCGACATGAAGGACAACACCCAGTACGTGACCCTGTCCTACAGCATTCTGCGTAATTCCGGCCGCGGTGGCCTCGTCGGCTCCAGTGAGACCGACCTGTCGAACAGCTTCATCACCTACCACCACAACCTGTACGAGAACATCGACTCCCGGGCTCCCCTGCTGCGCGGCGGCACCGCCCACATGTACAACAACCACTACCTGAGCCTCAACGAATCCGGCATCAACGCGCGGGCGGGCGCCCGCGCCAGGGTCGACGCCAACTACTTCGAGGACTCCAAGGACGTCCTCGGCACCTTCTACACCGACGCCGCCGGGTACTGGCAGGTCAGCGGCAACATCTACGACAACGTCACCTGGTCGAGCCGCGGCACCGAGAACAACCCGGCCGGCCCCGACCCGCAGTCCAACACCACCGTCACCATCCCCTACGCCTTCGCCCCGGACCCGGCGAGCTGCGTGCCGGGCGTCGTCAGCCGGACCGCGGGCGCCGGCAAGGGCCTGCTCGTGTCGGACGGCGCCTGCTCGCCGCAGACCCCGACGCCGACACCGACCCCCACTCCGACACCGACATCCCCGACCCCGACCGCTCCGCCCACCACGACGCCGCCCGGCGGGACCAACCTCAGCATCGGAGCCGGGTCCGACGGCTCCGGCAAGGCCGACGGGACGAGTTACGGGAACGTGCGGGACGGCAACCTGAGCACCTACTGGTCACCGGCCGGCGCGACCGGTTCCGTCTCGATCAAGTGGGGCTCCCCCACCTCCGTTTCCACGATCGCCGTCAAGGAGACCGCGGGCGCGGCCGGCCGCATCGGTTCCTGGCGCGTCCTCAACGCCGACACGGGTGCCGTCCTGACCTCCGGCAGCGGTGCCGGGGTCATCACCTTCGGCCGAACCGCACTCGGCAAGATCACCTTCGAGATCACCGGTTCGACCGGCACGCCCCAGGTGGCCGAGTTCGAGACCTACGCCTGACAGCCCCGCGAGCGCCACGGCCCGCCGGGTCCGGGAT
>NZ_JBHJQI010000286.1:0-3922 GCF_042262805.1 Streptomyces sp. NPDC056361 | reverse complement strand
CGCATGATGGAGTCATGCGTGCCGCCCGCCTCATCAAGTTGGTCCTGCTGCTCCAGTCCCGTCCGTCCATGACGGCGGCCGAGCTGGCCGCCGAGCTCGAGGTGTCGGAGCGCACCGTCACCCGGGACGCGCTGGCGCTGTCCGAGGCCGGGGTGCCGGTGTACGCGGACCGCGGGCGGACCGGCGGCTACCGCCTGGCCGGCGGGTACCGCACGCGCCTGACGGGGCTCGCCCGCGGCGAGGCGGAGGCGCTGTTCCTGTCGGGGCTGCCGGGCGCGCTGCGCGACCTGGGCCTCGCGGACGCGGCCTCGGCGGCCCGGCTCAAGGTGTCGGCGGCGCTGCTGCCCTCGCTGCGGGACGCCCCCGACGCGGTCGGCCGGCGCTTCCACCTGGACGCGCCCGCCTGGTACCAGGAGCCGGAGGCCCCCGAGCTGCTGCCCCCGGTGGCCGAGGCGGTCTGGGACGACCGGTGGATCTCGGCCCGCTACCGGCGCGGGGACGCCGAGGAGGTGGAGCGGGAGCTCCAGCCGTACGGGCTCGTCCTCAAGGCGGGCGTCTGGTACGTCTGCGCGCGTTCCGGCACGGCCTTCCGCACCTACCGGATGGACCGCTTCACCGCTGTCGCCGTCTCCGACGAACGCTTCGCCCGCGACGAGGACTTCGACCTGGCCGCGTTCTGGGCCGAGCGCTCCGCCGACTTCGCCCGCTCCCTCCTCCGGGCCGAGGTCGTCGTACGCCTCTCCGCCGCGGGGGCCCACAGGCTGCCGCACGTCACGGACCGCGCCGCCGCCGAGCAGGCGCTGGCGGCCGGGACACCGGACACGGACGGCCGGGTGACCGTGACGCTCCCCGTGGAGAGCGAGGACGTCGCCTTCTCCCAGCTGCTCTCGCTCGGCCCCGAGGCCGAGGTGCTGGCCCCGGCCTCCCTCCGCGAGCGCTGCGGCGAGGCCGCCCGGGGACTGGCCGCGCTGTACGCCTGACGGCCCGGGCGGCCGCTCCGTACACCTGACGGCCCGGGCTGCCGCTCCGTACCTCTGACGCGCGGGGACGGCCGCTCCGTACCTCTGACGCGGGGCGGCCGCCCTACCGGTAGTCGGCGACGTCCGGCTCGCCCGTCTCGCCGGCGATGATGAAGCCCCAGGCGTCCGGGCGTGAGCCGTCGGCGTCGGTGAAGCCGTACTCCCGCGCGAGCTGTCCGCTGGAGAGCGACCCGCCGTTCCAGCGGTGCCGGTCCGGGTCGGCGGCGAGGGCGGCGACCGCGCGGCCCACGTAGACCGGGGACTCGGAGATCGCGAAGTCGGGGGTCTTGCCGAGGGCGTCGCGCCAGTTCTCCTCGGTGACGCCGAAGGCGGCGAGCATCTGCTCGGAGCGCAGCCAGCCGGGGGTGAGGGCGACCGCCGTGCCGCCGTGTTCCGCCAGCTCCTTGCCGAGGCCGAAGGCCATGCGGAGGGGGGCGTTCTTGGCGAGGTCGTAGAAGAGGTTCTCGCGGAAGCGGGTGCCGTTGTACTCGGCGGTGCCGTCGGTGACCTCGACGACCAGCCCGCCGGGGTGGCGGATGAGCAGCGGCAGCGCGGTGTGCGAGGTGATGGCGTGGGTGCGCACGCCGAGTTCGAGCATGCGGAGGCCGCCCGCGAGGTCGTTCTCCCAGGTCTTGCGGCCGAAGGCGAGCAGGTGCTCGCCGCCCCACACGTCGTTGACGAGGACGTCGAGGCGGCCCCGCTCGCGGTCGATGCGGTCGACCAGGGCGCGGACCTGGTCGGGTTCCAGGTGGTCGGTGGGGACGGCGACGCCCTCGCCGCCGGCGGCCGTCACCAGTTCGGCGGTCTCCTCGATGGTCTCGGTCGCCCGGCCGACCTCGCTGAGGTGGTCGCGGGTGGTGCGCCCGGTGGCGTAGACGGTGGCTCCGGCGGCCCCGAGCTGGACGGCGATGGCCCGTCCGGCGCCCCGGGTGGCCCCGGCGACCAGGCAGATCCGTCCGCGCAGTGGTGTGGTCTCAGTCGTCATGGCGCCAGGCTGACAGGAAAGCCCGACATCTTCTGTCCGGATTCGTTTCGGGGTTTCCGGGTGCGTCGCACTCGCCGGGGCACGATGCTGGTCCCGTGATGGACGAGACCGCGTTCTGGGAGATCATCGACGCCAGCCGTGAGGACGCCGACGGCGACCCCGAGGAGCAGGCCGACCTGCTCGTGGAACGGCTGACGGGCCTTGACCCCGACTCCGTGCTCGACTACGCGCGCCACTTCGAGGCCCGCTTCAACCGCGCGTACCTCTGGGACCTGTGGGGTGCGGCGGCCGTGCTGTTCGACGGGGCGGGCGACGAGACCTTCGACTCGTTCCGGTGCTGGCTGATCGGCCAGGGCCGGGAGGTGTACGAGGGGGCCGTGCACGATCCGGACACGCTCGCGGAACTGCTCGGCGACTTCGACCTGGAGATCGACGGGGACGGCGAGGAGATCGGCTTCGCGGCGGACGAGGCGTACGAGGCGCTGACCGGCGCCGAGACCCCGGACCTGGGGATCCCGGTGCCGGGCGAGGACCCGCTGGGCACGCCGCTCGACCTGAACGACGACGACGTGCTCGCGGCCCGTTTCCCCCGGCTGTGGGAGCGCTTCGGGGCGGTGTAGCGGAGATCCCGGAGGAGGGGGTTCCGGGATCCCCGCCCGACGCCCGGAGCGGTCGGCGGTCAGCGGTCGGCGGTCAGCGGTCAGCGGTCAGCGGCGACGGCTCCGGAGTGGGCTCAGAAGTGGGTGCCGCCGTCGACGCGGACCTCGGTGCCGGTGATGAACTTCCCGTCCTCGCTGGCGAGCATCGCGACGACGCCGGCGACGGTCTCCGGGCCGGCGAAGCCCTGGCCGAGGGCGGGGGCGAGCTTCGCGAAGAGGGACCAGTCGGTGTCCTCGGGCAGGCCGGGACCCGCGGACTGCTTGCTGGCACCGCTGCCGTCGGTCATGCCGGAGGAGATGGAGCCGGGCTGGACGGCGGTGAAGCGGATGCCCTGCTTGGCGTACTCGGCGGCGAGCGCGTGGGTCATGGACTGGATGCCGCCCTTGCTGGCCGCGTAGGCGGACATGTAGGGGTGGGCGAACATCGCGGAGGTGGAGGAGAAGTTCACGACGGCGGAGCCTTCGCCCTCCAGGAGGGCGGGGATCGCCTCGCGGATCACGAGGAAGGTGCCGGTGAGGTTGATCCGGATCACCTGCTCGAAGGATTCGAGGCTCGTCTCGTGGGTGTGCGAGGAACGCAGGATGCCGGCCGCGTTGACCAGCACGTCCAGTCCGCCCAGCGCCTCGACGGCGGCGGCGACGCCGGCCCGTACGGAGGCCTCGTCGGCGACGTTCAGGACGACGGTGGTGAGGCGGTCGGCGGCGTCGCCGGCCTTGGCGACGGTGTCCTTCAGACCGTCCTCGCTGATGTCGGCGGCGACGACGCGACCGCCCTCGGCGAGCATGCGCAGGACGGTGGCCTGGCCGATGCCGGAGCCGCCGCCGGTGATGAGGGCGCGGCGTCCTTCGTAACGGGTCAGGTGGTTCATGGCGGCAACCTCTCGATGTCAAGCATTCGGTAGAACGCTGACACCGTACGCCTAGATGGCACGTTTTGCCACACCTGCACGTTGTGCACTTCGGGCGTTCGCGGGCGTACGCTTCGTACGGTGAGCACCAAGCCCCCCTCCCCGTCACTGACGGAGCGCCGCAAGGCCGCCACCCAGCTGGACATCGCCCGCGCCGCCGCCGAGCTCTTCACCGAACGCGGCCCCGACGGCACCACGGCCGAGGACATCGCCCAGCGGGCCGGGGTCGCCCTGCGCACCTTCTACCGCTACTTCCGCTCCAAGCAGGACGCCGTGGCCCCGCTCCTCGCCGGCGGCGCCGACCGCTGGCGGCAGGAGCTCGCCGAGGCCGGCGCCGAGGCGGGAGCCGGC
>NZ_JBHJQI010000285.1:0-4054 GCF_042262805.1 Streptomyces sp. NPDC056361 | reverse complement strand
TTTTTTTTTATAATCCTAACCATCTAAAACACCAACCGGCTCCCCCCCCCCCCCCCGGGGGGGGGGCCGGCCCCCACGGGGGGGCCCGGCCGCCCCGCCCGTTTCTGGAGGTACCACTCATGCTCGCTCGCGTGCGCTCCACGGTCGGCCGGGCCGCCACCGTGGCCGGTGCCGTCGTCCTCACCGGGGGGCTCGGCAGCGACGTCTTCACCCTCCCCGGCGCCGCCGCCGCTGTCGTCGCCGCCGGCGTCGGCCTCGCGGTGAACCCGAAGGTCGTGCGCGCTCCCGCCTCGGTGCGCTGGACGGCCATCTCGCTCTACGCCGCCCCGCACGCGGGCTGCGCGGTGCTGCTCGTCGGCGAGCGGCTGGCCCCCGACACGGGGGTGCCCCTGCTCGTCCAGGCCGCGGTGGCAGCGCTGTGGACCGGAGCCACCTGGTGGCTGCGTCCCGGACTCCTCGCCCGCGAGTTCGTCGACGAGGCCCTGGCCCAGGAGCTCGCCGAAGTCCAGAAGGTCGAGGAAGTGCCCGCCGCGCCGCCGGCCCCGACCTACGCCAGCGAGCAGGCCCGCTGGTGGGGCGAGCGGTTCGCCATCGAGGGCGGCGTCGCCCCCGGCACCGTGCTCCTGGAGCACCGGCAGGTGGGCGAGCAGTGCCTGGCGCTCATCATCGGCGCCCAGAAGCGCGGCCAGCCCGTGCCCGAGATCTCCGTGCCGGGCTTGTCCGCCGAACTGGACCTCCCGGAGGAGCTGATCGACATCGGCCCGGTGCCCGGCCGCGGCGCTGGTGTCCGCCTCCTGGTCCTCGGGCAGCGCCCGGTGGCCGAGACCGGGGCCGGGCCGGTCGACAGCGACGCGGAGGTGTGGGCGCAGATCGCCGCTACCGCGATGCCCGGCGTCGAGCTGATCGAGGCCAACACCTACGAGATGCCGAAGGAGCTGACCTGATGCTGCACGTCCGCGAGTACGTACTGAAGACCCCGCCGGGCGGGGTGAAAAGGTACGACCACGAGGCGCTGTGCGACCTGCTGGAGATCAAGGACTACAGCAGGGTGATCTTCGAACAGGGCGTTGGCCGTGAGGCCATCGTCCGCGTCTACCCCTCCAACCCCCTCATGGGCGTCCGCGAGATGACGGCGGACGACCTGGTGATGGACGAACGCGGGCGGATCACGCTCGGCACGTACTTCGACGGATCACCGCTCCGCTTCAGGTTGTTCGACCCGCGCACGGGCAACGCCCAGCGCGGCGCGGTGTTCGGCACCACCGGCGCCGGTAAGAGCAGGTTGGTCCAGGCGATCCTGATCGCCTGCAAGAACTCCGGGATCGTCGTCCACCTCGCCGACCTCAAGCACGGCCAGTCGGTGCCCGAGGCGGCCGGACACGTCGCCACCCGGGTCACCACCCAGTACGAGGCGATCCTCATGCTGCGGGGCCTGGTCGCCGAAGCCGAGCGACGCATGGTCGCCTACGCGGAGATGGGCCGCTCGGGCTTCGTCATTGGCGACCCCGACCCGCTGGTGTACGGCCTCGTCGACGAGGCGAACAGGTTGCTCGAAAAAGGCGCCCCGTTCAGGGACGAAGCCGCCCTGCTCATCAAGGAACTGGGCAGGACGGGCAGGTCGGTGGGCGTCGGCATCATCATCGCCGCGCAGGCCGGACACCTGGACGAACTCGGGGGCTCCGACACGCTGCGCGGCATGCTCAAGGAAGGCGAAGTCATCCTCCTGCGCTGGTCCAGCGCGATGATGCAGCAGCTCGTCAGCGACGGACTCCTCCCCCGCGGCGAGTCCCTCCAGCCGATCCCCAAGGTCGTCGGCCAGGTCCGCCGGATCCGCCGCTTCAACGAGCAGCGAGCCGACAACGAGGACGACGTCAACAGCCAGGGGATGCTCTACCACCTCACCGGGATCCGCCCCACGAGCATGGCCCGCACGTTCGTCGTGGGGAGCGTCGCTCCGACACCGGGGTTCGACCCGGTGATCCTCGCCCTGTACGGCGACCACGCCCCTCCGGGCCAGGCCATCGACCTGGAGGCGTACATGACCGCGAAGGAGCGGAAGGCGGCTTCCGAGGGCGGCCCGGCGGGCGCTGCGTCGGCGGCGCCCACCCCGGAGACCGAACCCGAGCCCGACATCTCCCGGATGTCGACCGCCCAGCGCATCCTCGCCGCGCTGCCGGCGGACGGCCTGGCCGAGGTCGACCTCATGGCCGTGCTCGAAGCCGACGGCGGCCGCCGGGTCGCCCGAGCCTCCGTACGCACCAACATCAGCACCCTGCGCGCGAAGGGTCTGATCGCCCGCCCCGACGAAACGAAGCTCATCGTCCCCGTCCCCGCGGACTGACCCCGCACACCACAGCCAGCACGCCGGGGCCCTGGAGATTCCGCCTCCGGGCCCCGACCCCCTCCCCGCAGCGTCACTACGAAGGAGCACCCCGTGGATCACGACCGCACCGCCGCCCGACTCAGCGCCGACGAGGCCGATGCCCGAGCCCGTCAGCTCATCACCGAGGCGTACGCCCCGCCGACCTCGCACCGCGACGAGACCCCGCTGCCCGCGTACGGGCCTACCCCGCCGGTCGCTCAGCCCGGACGCCCGCCCATGTCCCAGAAGGCCACGGATGCCAGCGCCCTCATGCTCGCCGCGGGCGCCTCCTCGCTCCTGATCGGCGGCTCCGCTTCCCTCGTCCTCTTCACCGCCGGCCACGCCGACCCCGTTACCGTCGCCCTCATCACCGGGGCCCCCATCGCCTTCGTTGCCGTCCTCGGACGCGTCCTCAAGCGTGCTAAGGACGTGGTCGAAGCCGCCCCCGCCGAGATCCACAACCACTACACCGGGCCCGTCGACCACCGCATCACCACCACGACGACCACCACGACCACCAAGGGCATGTTCGCCCGCACCCGCAACGACGTCCACAAGTAGCCCGAGCGAAAGGAAGCCTCCGTGCTCCGCATCATCACCGCCCGCACCAACCGCCAGCTCAACCGCCAGATCATCGACCTCAGCAGCAAGGCCGAATCCCACCGCCGCCGAGAACTCGCCTTCGAGCAGCGCATCGAGAAGACCCTCGAACTCCTGGAACGCCACGACATCGACCTGGCCGAGGTGCGAGCCATCCTCAAGGGGGACCAGCAGTGACCACGATCCACGCGACCGAGACCGTCTTATCCCGCGTCCTCCAGGCCCACGGCGAAACGTGCGGCTGCGAAGGCGCCTGCGGCAAGGACCACTCCGGCGGCCGCTGCGGCAAGCCCAACCAGATCGGCAAGCCGCGCCTCACCGCCGCCCCCTACCCGCCCCGCGCCACCGACGCCGAGAACATCGCCGCCCCGCTCGAACAGCTCCGCCCCTGGTGCGGCCCCTGCTGGCGGCAGGCCGTCGAGCGGGTCCAGCAGGCCGCCGCCGACTCCCGCCGCCAGGAACTCGAAGCCGCCCAACTCGACCTCTTCGACCTCACCGGAGGAGCAGCCGCATGAGCGAGAACAAGGAACTCCCCAAGCGCCTCGAAGCCGCGACCACCACCGTCCTGGCCGAGATCTCGCGCACCGACGCCAAGAGCGGCGTCCTCCTCACCGCGTTCAGCCTGCCCCTGGCCGCGCTCGTGGCCAGCGTCCCCAACCGATCCCTGCCGGGGCTCGCCTCCGTCCTTGTCGCCGGCGGTGCCGTCGGTCTGATCCTCGCGATGCTCGTGGTCCTGGTCGTGGTCCGGCCCCGCCTCGGCGGGGCGGTACGCGGCAGTTACCTGTACTGGTCGATCGCCACCGCCGACGAGGTCGTCCAGGACCTGACCGAACCCACCAATCAGGTCGATCACGTCAGGCAGCTCTCCGTGATCGCGAAGCGCAAGTACCGCGGTCTCCAGCTCGCCATCGACATCACCGGTGGCTCCCTCGTCTTCCTCGGACTCGCGCTCCTCGCGGCTCTGTGGTGACCATCTTCCGACGCAAATAGAGGCGGGCCCCCCCCCCCCGGGGGGGGGCCGCCCCCGGGGGGAAAAAAAAAAAACAACCCCCCACACAAGCCCCACAAGGGGGTGGAGGGGTGGGGGGGTAT
>NZ_JBHJQI010000284.1:0-4056 GCF_042262805.1 Streptomyces sp. NPDC056361 | reverse complement strand
CCCCCTCCTCCCGCCGGAGGCCGCCGGCGGGAGGAGGGGGAGCGGCGGCGGCCCGGAAAACCGCTGGCAGGCCTCCCCCGCGACGGTGTTAGCGTTCGTCCGCCGGCCGCGGGACTCCGGCGCGACTTCCGGAACCTGCCTCTGAAGCAACGTCTTCGCTGTTCGCGCCCTCATTCCCCGGCCGGCTTCCATGCGAGAAGGGGGAACAGCGTGTCCGAGCTCGTGGCCGCCGAGGACGTGCTCCTCTTCGTGAACGCCGCAGTGACGGCCACCGGGCAGCGGGAGTTCCGCTCCTCCGCCGCCGAGCAGCGGTTCTCGCTCTCCTTCCTCCACGAGTACGTGCGGATCAACTACCGGCCCGTGTACGCGGCGGCCCTCGCGCTCGACGTCAACCACCACAACGCCGCGCTGATCATCGAGGGGCTGCTGCGCACCGCCGGGGAGGCCGGTGGGGTCGAGGAGAAGCGGGCCGAGGGCCGGCTGATCGCGGCGCGGCTGGCGCTGCTGCCGCCGCAGCGGGTCTACCGGTTGTTCCGGGCGCTGCGGGCCGCCGGGGTGAACAACCGGCGCACGCGCGCGATCGTGCGCGCGTGGCTGGCGGCCCGCCCCGATCCGGCGCTGGACGCGGTGAAGTACCGCAGCGGGGTGAAGGCGGCCGTGCGGCACGTCCACGGCCGTCCGGCCGACCCCGAGACCGGCGACTTCCTCTTCGCGCCCGGCCGCCGTGTGCGGTACGGGAACGCCACGCTCGACGCGTACCGCCGGGCGCACTACGAGCAGTCCGCGGTGTACGAGCTGCCGTTCACGGTCGCCGAGGGGTTCGCCGCGAGGCACGGGGTGCCCCGTGCGCTGTTCCTGGAGCGGATCGCGCCCCGGATGACCCGCCTCGAACGGCTGAGGACGGACCGGGCGGCGGGTGGCGGGGCCGACCTGGCCGTGATGCCGCTGACGCGGCTGGCGCTGTACGTCCTCGGGCTGCCGTTCGGCGAGCGGGTCGAGCGCCGGGCCGAGCTCACGCGGGCGCTGCGCGCGTCCGCCCGGCGCGCGGCGGGGCCGTACGCCGGGAGCTGGGGGCGGGTGACGGCGGTGCTCGACGACAGTTTCTCCTCGTCGGGTTCGGCGGTGAAGCGGCGTCGGCCGCTGGCGGTGGCGCTGGGCGGCCACTTCCTCCTGGAGGCCCTCGCGGCGCCGGGGGCGTACACCGCGCTGTGGACGTCGGGCGGGGACGATCCGCTGCTGGTCCGGCCGTACGGGGCGACGCCGCTGGGGGCGCGGATCCTGGACGCGCTGGAGACGGACCCCGAGCGGGTGGTGATCGTCTCGGACGGCTGGGACAACGCGCCGCCGGGGCTCGCGGGCGAGGTCCTGCGGGTGTGGCGCGCGCGGCTCGATCCGGGGCGACGGACGAGTGTCGTCCACCTCAACCCCGTATACGACGCGGACGGCTTCGACGTGCGCCGGCTGGCGCCGAGCGTGCCGACGGCCGGGATCCGGGACGCGGAGGACCTGGCGGCGCTGGTGGAGATCGCGCAGTTCGCCGAGGGGCGGACGGGCTTCACGGAGCTGCGGGCCTATCTCGACCGCCGGGTGGAGCTCTTCCTTAAGGAGGCCGGGGCATGACCCGGATCGACCTGACCGGCCTCGACGTGCGCCCGGCGCAGGTGTGGGGCGGGGTGCGGCTGGTGCCGCTGGTGCGGGCCGAGCCGGTGGCGGGGCTGCGGCTGCGCCGGGAGGTGTACGAGGGGTGGGGTGCGGCCACCGTCGACCTCGGCGACCGGACCTCGTACACCTCCTACGTCCCGCACGGCTTCGTCGCCGACTGGACGGGCACCGGGGCGGGGGCCGAGCAGGCCGCGTACGGGACCCGGCTCGGCGGCGAGGGGGCGCCGCCGGGGGTGCCCGTGCGCCGCGTCCACCGGTTGGCCAAGCGGCGCCAGGGTGAGCGGCGGCTGCGGTTCCTGCCGCTGCACCTCGCGTTGGAGGGGTATCTCGCGCTGCACTTCGGCGGGCCTTCGGTGGTCTGGGACGACTGGTCGCGGGAGGCCGTGCGGCGCGGTCTGTCGCCGCGCGCGGAGGCGGCGTACGCGGGGTGGTCGGTGCCGGGGCTCGCGGAGGCGCTGCGGATCTTCGAGCTGCACCCGGGCCAGTGCGGGCTGCTGCTGTACGTGGCCGACTCGCTGGCCGCGTCCTTCGTGGTGCCGCACCCCGAGGACTACCGCCTGCTGCATCCGACGCTGGTGGAGGACCTGTACGGGGAGCTGGTGCACCAGTACGCGTACTACGGCGCCCCGGTGCCCGAGTTCACGGCGCGGATCCGGGACGGGGCCGGCGGCATCCGTACCCTCGCGGACCTGCGGGCGGCGGCGCGGGAGCAGGAGCGGGCCTGGGCGGTGGCGCACGACGGGCTGATGGCGCGCGACCTCCTGGAGACGCCGTACGCCTTCGAGCGGGTGTACCGGATGGGGTCCTTCGACCTGTACCGGTTCCTGCCGCCGTTCCTGCGGGGCGGGCAGGAGCAGCACATCGGCGAGCTGATCACCGACCACAAGGGGCGGACGGCCTACCTGAAGAGCTTCCGGTTGTCCGAGGGCCAGATCCGCAAGGGGTACCTGCTGCGGCGGCTCGCCGGCGCCGACTGGCACCTCGGGCGGACGGCGGAGGCCCTGGGCACCTCGTACGCGGAGGTCGTGCGGCGGATCCGGGCCGCGGGGCTCGGTGGGCTGCTCGACGCGCACGTCGTCGCACAGCGGCTGCGCGAAAATCAGGAAAGCTGAGTAACACGGGGTTCACAAACGGGCAACGGACGGGAAATCCCGTGTTGCGAAGCTGCGGTCGAACACAAACAGCGCAGTCAGCGCAGAAACCGCAGCTTCTCGCAGTGCCGCGAGCCGCGACGGAACCCCGCAGCAGCACGCCAAAGGATGAGACCCGTGACCTTCAAGGCTGAGTACATCTGGATCGACGGCACCGCGCCGACCGCGAAGCTTCGTTCCAAGACGAAGATCATCGCCGGCGAGGGCCTCGCGCTCGACGAGCTGCCGATCTGGGGCTTCGACGGTTCCAGCACGAACCAGGCCAAGGGCCACGCGTCGGACCGCGTCCTCAAGCCGGTCTTCGTCTGCCCGGACCCGATCCGCGGCGGCAACGACATCCTGGTGCTGTGCGAGGTCCTCAACACGGACATGACGCCGCACGAGTCCAACACCCGCGCCGCGCTGGCCGAGGTCGCCTCGAAGTACGCCTCCCAGGAGTCGATCTTCGGCATCGAGCAGGAGTACACCTTCTTCGACGGCACCCGCCCGCTCGGCTTCCCGGTCAACGGCTTCCCGGCCCCGCAGGGCGGCTACTACTGCGGCGTCGGCGTGGACGAGATCCACGGCCGCCCGATCGTCGAGGCGCACCTCGAGAACTGCCTCAAGGCCGGTCTCGGCATCTCCGGCATCAACGCCGAGGTCATGCCCGGCCAGTGGGAGTTCCAGGTCGGCCCGCTCGCCCCCCTCGAGGTCTCCGACCAGCTGTGGATCGCCCGCTGGCTGCTGTACCGCACCGCCGAGGACTTCAACGTCTCCGCCACCCTCGACCCCAAGCCGGTCAAGGGCGACTGGAACGGCGCCGGCGCGCACACCAACTTCTCCACCAAGGCGATGCGCGAGGGCTACGACGCCATCATCACCGCCTGCGAGTCCCTCGGCGAGGGCTCGAAGCCGCTGGACCACGTCAAGAACTACGGCGCCGGCATCGACGAGCGCCTCACCGGCCTCCACGAGACCGCCCCGTGGGACGAGTACTCCTACGGCGTCTCCGACCGCGGCGCCTCGGTCCGCATCCCGTGGCAGGTCGAGCAGGACCAGAAGGGCTACATCGAGGACCGCCGCCCGAACGCCAACGTCGACCCGTACGTGGTGACCCGCCTCATCGTCGACACCTGCTGCGAGGCCCTCGCCAAGGCCGGCCAGGTCTGATCCGCACCGGACCAGGACCTGATCAGCGCCTGGTTCAGCACCTGATCAGCGCCTGATCACGCACTCCGGAAGGGGCGCCCACCGTTTCACACGG
>NZ_JBHJQI010000283.1:0-4162 GCF_042262805.1 Streptomyces sp. NPDC056361 | reverse complement strand
CCTTCCACGCGTTCCCCCGCGGGTCAGCGGCCCGCGAGGACGCGCAGCAGCCGTGCCACCTCCGCGGCCACCGCCTCACGCGCCGGACCCAGGTACCCGCGCGGGTCGGCGGCCGCCGGGGCGGCCTGGAGTCGTTCCCTGACCGTGCGGGTGAAGAGCTGGTTGAGGTGGGTGGAGATGTTGACCTTCGTCATGCCGGCGGCGACGGCCTTCCCGAGGTCCGAGTCGTCGACGCCGGAGGAGCCGTGCAGGACGAGGGGGATGTCCAGGGAGTCCCTCAGGCGCGCGATGAGGTCGAGGTCGAGCACGGCGTCCCGGATGGTCATGGCGTGCGAGCTGCCCACGGCGACGGCGAGCGCGTCCACCGCCGTCGCGGCGGCGAACTCGCGGGCCTCGTCCGGGTCCGTACGGACATGGGGGGCGTGGGCGCCGTCCTTGCCACCGACCTCGCCGAGCTCCGCCTCCACCCAGACGTCCGCCCGGTGGCAGTGGTCGGTGATCATGCGGGTGGCGGCGACGTTCGCCTTGTACGGCAGCTTCGAGCCGTCGAACATGACCGAGGTGAAGCCGAGGTCGACGGCCTCCTGGACGAGTTCGGCGGACTCGGCGTGATCCAGGTGGACCGCCACGGGAACGGCGGCGGCATCGGCTATCCGCAGCGTGGCCAGGGCGATGGGGGCGAGGGCGCCGTGGTAGCGGGCGGTGTTCTCGCTGATCTGCAGGATGACCGGCAGGCCGGCCTGCTCGGCTCCGGCGACGATCGCCTCGGCGTGCTCGATCTGTACGACGTTGAACGCGCCGACACCGGTGTTCGCGGCGCGCGCGGGCCCGACGATGTCGTCCGTGGGGGTCAGGGGCATGGGGACTCTCCATGAAGTGGTGGCGGAGGCGGAGGAGGCGGCGGGTGAGGTGGACGGCGGTGTCCGCCGCACCCGCCGGACCTGGGCGGCAGCGGTGGAGTTCAGGCTCCGGGGCCGTCGAGGACCACGGAGCGGGTCAGGTTGCGCGGGCGGTCCGGGTCGTAGCCGCGGGCCTCGGCGAGGTGGACGGCGAGGCGCTGGGCCCGGACGAGGTCGGCGAGCGGGTCGAGCGCGCCCGCCCCGTCGCCGGACCCGGCGGCGTACAGACCACCGACGCGCGCGATGTCGTCGGCGAGACCCGGCGGCGCGGCGCCGAAGAGCCAGACGACCCGGCCGGGGCCGGTGATGCTGATCGGGCCGTGGCGGTACTCCATGGCCGGGTACGCCTCGGTCCAGGCCCCGGCGGCCTCACGCATCTTGAGCCCGGCTTCGAGCGCGAGGCCGTAGGTCCAGCCGGCGCCGAGGAAGGTGAACTGCCCGGCGCCGCGGACGGCCGGGTCGAGGGGTTCGGCGAGGGCGCGTTCGGCGTCCAGGGCAGCCTGCGCCAGTGGACGTACACCTGCCGGAAGGGCGCCCTCGGCTTCGAGGTGAGCCCGTAGCAGGGCGAGGACCGTGGTGGCGAACCTGGTCTGGACGACGGACCGCTCGTCCGCGAAGTCGAGGACCGCGACGGCGTCGGCGGCCGTCATGACCGGGGTCGCGGGGTCCGCGGTGACGGCGCCCGTGGCGAGGGTGCCCTTGACCCGGGTCAGCAGGTCGAGGACCTCGGTGGTGGTGCCGGAGCGGGTGATCGCCAGGACGCGGTCGTAGTTCCGGCCGTGCGGGAACTCGGAGGCCGCGAAGGCGTCGGTCTCGCCGTGCCCGCCCGCTTCGCGCAGCTGCGCGTAGGCGTGGGCCATGAACCAGGAGGTGCCGCAGCCGACGACCGCGACGCGCTCACCTCGGCGCGGCAGGGCGCCGGAGAAGGAGGCGACCGACTCGGCCGCGCGGCGCCAGGTGTCCGGCTGGGAGTCGATCTCGACGGACGTGCGGGAAGTCTCGGAGGTGGTCACGTGGTTCCTCGGGAGTCGTGGGTTCGGGATGTCCGCCGCGCCGGGAGCGCGTCGGAGGCGGACATGCGTGCCTGGATTCGGGCGGATCGACGCACCATCAGGCCGGGCGAGGCCCATCAGGCCGGCGAGGCCGTGGCGTTCTGGGGGCGAAGCGGCGGCGCGAGCTCGTCCACACGGACCTCTTGCCGGAACCGCGCGTGGACCGAGGCGTCGACCTCGCCCGCGACCGCGCACGGCACGGCCGCGGCCGAGAGGGCCACCGCCTCGCGCAGGACGTCCGGCCAGGCCGCGCGGGCGGCGAGGCCGGACGCGATCGCGGCGACGCAGGCGTCCCCCGCGCCCGTCGGATTGCCCGAGAGCAGTTCGGGAGGGGCGGCCCGCCACGCCCCGCTCGGTGTGACGGCCAGCAGTCCGTCGGGACCCGCCGACGCCACGACCGTCCGCGCGCCGCGGCGGCGCAGCTCCGTGGCGGCCGCCACCGGGTCGTCGCACCCGGTCGCCTCCGCGAGCTCGGCCGCGTTGGGCTTGATCACGTCCGGCCCCGCCTCCAGGGCGGCGGTCAGGGCGGGTCCGGAGGTGTCGAGGACGGTGAGCGCGCCCTCGGCGGCAGCGGTCCGGATCAGGACGGCATAGGCGTCCTGGGGCAGCCCCGGGGGAGTGCTCCCGCTCAGGACGACGACGCTCGCCTCTCGGACCACGGTGGCGAAGTGCCCGACGAAGGTCGCCCATTCCGCGGCGGTCACTTCCGGCCCCAGCCCGTTGAAGACGGTGGCGTCACCGTCGTCGCGCGAGACGACGCTGACCGTACGCCGGGACTCGCCGGCCACGGTGACGAAGGACGTGCGGATCCCGGCGGACCGCAGGCCGTCGTGGATCATGCGGCCGGTGGGTCCCCCTGCCAGGCCGGTGGCGAGCGGTGAGTGCCCGAGGAAGGTGAGCACCCGGGCGACGTTGATGCCTTTCCCTCCGGCCCGCTCGTGCGCCGCGAGGACGCGGTGGGACGTGCGGGGCCGCAGGTCGGACACCTCCCAGGTGACATCGAGGGCGGCGTTGAGCGTGACAGTGACGATCATGGTGTGGAGGCTCCTGTTGCAGGACGTCCAGAGCTGACGCTCAACTGAAGTGACTACTTCTGCGCTTCGAGAGCATAAAACGAGCATATTCAATCAGGCTAGATGCTCGAAGAGGCTGTCAGGGGGTACCGCGCGGACGACGCTGCGTGACAGGGGGTGCTCTTCGCGAGCGGTGGCAACCGGTCCAGGGCCATGCTCGATGTCGTCGCGATACGATCAACTTCGCGCACGCTTCACCGGTGCGATGGTCCGACGGTCGGACGTCGGGCGATCGGGTCGTCGAGGGCTCGGGTGCGCGATGGGGGCGTCTCAGGGACAGGGAAGGGTTGCGGCACATGTCCAAGCAGGAGCGTTGGAGCAGGTTGCTCGAGTTGTTGGCGGTCGAGGGCAAACTGGACGTGGAGCAGGCCGCCGTCGTCGTCGACGTGTCGCCCGCCACCATTCGGCGGGACCTCGACGAGCTCGCCGAGCAGCGGCTCCTCGTCCGCACCCGCGGCGGGGCCATCGCGCACGGTGTGTCGTACGAACTTCCGCTGCGCTACAAGTCCTCCCGACGGGCCTCCGAGAAGCAGCGCATCGCCCGGGCGGTGGCGGACCTGCTGACCGCGGGTGACGTCATCGGTCTCAACGGCGGGACGACCAGTACCGAGGTGGCCCGCGCACTGGCCCTGCAGACGGGGGGAGGCGTCGGTTCTTCGGGGGAGGGCCAGTCCGGCCCCTTGTACACCGTGGTGACCAACGCGCTGAACATCGCCGGCGAGCTGGCGGTCCGCCCGCAGTTCAAGATCGTGGTGACCGGTGGCGTGGCCAGGCCGCAGTCCTACGAGCTGGTGGGGCCGCTGGCGGCCGGAGTGCTCAACGAGGTGGTGCTGGACGTCGCCGTCCTGGGCGCCGACGGCGTGGACCCCAAGCTGGGGGTCATGACGCACCAGGAGGAAGAGGCCAGCATCAGCAGGCTCTTCGCCGAGCGCGCCCGCAGGGTCGTCCTGGTGGCCGACTCCTCCAAGATGGGCAAGCGCGCCTTCGCCAGGATCTGCGGCCTCGACCGCATCGACACCCTCGTCACCGACTCCGGGATCGCCCCGGAGACGGTGGCCAGGCTCACCGAGGCCGGCATCGAAGTGATCACCGTCTGACGGCGCTCGCCGCAGCACGACGCCCCCCGCGCACCAGATGT
>NZ_JBHJQI010000282.1:0-4203 GCF_042262805.1 Streptomyces sp. NPDC056361 | reverse complement strand
GCCCCGGGGCGGTTCGTCGCCCCGGGGCCCTCCCTTCTCGGGCTACAGCGTGGCCGCGGCCGACTTGATCGCGGCGGCGAAGGTCGAGACCTCCGTGTAGACGCCCGGGTAGCCGGCCCGCGCGCAGCCCTCGCCCCAGCTCACGATGCCGACCTGGATCCAGGCACCGGCGTTGTCCTTGCGGAACATGGGGCCGCCGGAGTCACCCTGGCAGGTGTCGACCCCGCCCTCGTTGTAGCCGGCGCAGATCTCCTCGCCGGGGACGAGGGAGCTGCCGTACGCGGCCTGGCAGTCGGCGTCCGAGACGAACGGGACGGTCGCCTTGCGCAGGTAGCGCTGCTGGCCGCCGCCCTCGCGGGTGGCGCCCCAGCCGGCCACGGTGAACGTGCCGCTGTTGTACGAGGTCGTCTCGGCGATCTTCAGGTTCGGCAGCGAGGTGATCGGCGAGGCGAGCTTGATGAGGGCCCAGTCCTTGCCCGTGCCGTTGTAGCCGGGGGCCTGGTAGACCTTGGTGGACTTGACCTTGATGGCGCTGCTCGACTGGAGGTCGACGACTCCGGCGGTGGCGGTGATGCTCGTGTTGTTGCCGGAGCCGCTCACGCAGTGGGCGGCGGTGAGGACGACCTGAGGGGTGATCAGGGAGCCGCCGCAGCCCATGGAGAGCCTGACCATCCAGGGGAACTCGCCCTGGGCCGCACGGACGCCGCCGACGACGGGGGCGGGAGCGGCGGAGGCGGACGTGGTGGGCTGGAGGCTGACGGCCGCCAGGACGACGGCGCCGGCCGCGGCCAGCTTCTGGAGCGTGCGAACCACGCGGTTCTGCTTCATGTGCCTGCCTTCTCTCGTGGGGGGTTGCCCCTTGACGGGTGATGACATGCGCCCGTCAAGGCCTGTCCGGATTATGGACAGCTCCCAACTTCCGCCACAAGGAAGCCTTTTCGGCCAGCACCGGTGGAGGGACCGTACAGTGGGAGAGAGGGGGAATCCGGTATGCCGAACCGTCACGAGGCCAACCGTGTCACCCACGGCTTCCCGCACCGCGCCACCGTCCGGGCCTCGCTCACCGCGCTCTACCGGCGCCTCTCCCCCGACGGCGTGCACCGCTACCCGACGAGCGTGCCGCCCGCCGCCGTCGCCCTCGGCGACGACGAGGACCTCCACCTCGGCACCCAGCGGGTGGCCCACGCCCTGGTCCGCCACCTCCGGCTGCCCGAGGCGCGCATGGTGGTGGGCTTCCGGCCCATGGAGCACGCCGCGACCGTCGAACTCACCGCCGGACCCGAGTACTCCGTGGAGCTCAACGACCGCTTCCGCACCCGCCGCAGGGACATCGGGGCCGCCCTCGCCCACGAGATCACCCACGTCCTGCTGCACCGGCTCGACCTCGGCTTCCCCGACACCGCCGACAACGAGGTCCTCACCGACGTCGCCACCACCTACCTCGGCGCCGGCTGGCTCCTCCTCGACGCCTACCGCCGCGACGGAGTCGAGAGCCAGAAACTCGGCTACCTGACCCCCGAGGAGTTCGGCTACGTCCTCGCCAAACGCGCCGACGTCTTCACCGAGGACCCCTCCCCGTGGTTCACCAGCGCCGTCGCGTACGAGGCCTGGGTACGGGGCCGGACCGAGGCGCGCCGCGAACGCACCCCGCCGCCGCTCGCCTCCGCCGGCTGGGCCGACCGCCGCCGCTACGACTGGGAACGGCGCCGGGGCAGGGCCTCCCCCGGCGCCCCGTACGCCTTCGACGGCGGCGCCCCCGCCACCGGCGTCTCCTTCCCCTGCCCGATCTGCGCACAACGGCTGCGCATCCCGGCGGGCCGGACGCTGCGGGCCCGGTGCGGGGTGTGCCGCACCGTGCTCGACTGCGTGACCTGACGGCACCCGGGACGCCCGGGGCCTCCCGGGTGCCCGGGCACCCGCCGGACGATGACGCCTCGCCAGAAGGGGTGCAGCGGGCCGCCCACACGGTGTTCCGCCACCGCCTGTCGGCCGGACTCCGGCGCCTTCTCCGGGCGAGGACGCGGGCGCACTCCACCCCCGGCGAGTGACCGAATCGATTTGCGTCAGGCCACGACGGCGGGTCAGGGTCGGGGCATGAGCACGCTGTTCGACGCCATCCGGGACGGGGACGAGGACGGGGCCGTGCGGGCCCTTCGGGGCGGGGAGGGGCCCGAGGACCGGGAGGACGGGGAGAGTGCGCTGTACCGGGCGGCGGTCGGCGACGAGGTGGGGATCGTCAGGTTGCTGCTCGCGGCCGGAGCCGACCCGGGGCGGGGCAGCGGGGAGGACGGGGGCGACCTGCCGTTGTGCGGGGCGGCCTGCGGGGGGCACGCCGAGGTGGTGCGGGCGCTGCTGGCGGCGGGGGCGGAGCCGGATCAGGAGGAGGCGTACGGGTTCACGGCGCTGGCTTGGGCACTGCGGCTGGGGCATGCCGACACGGCGAGGGTGCTGCTGGAGCACGGGGCGGATCCGGACCGGTGCGGGCCCGACGGGCTCGTGCCGCTGGTCGCGGCGGCGCGGCGCGGCTCGACCGGCTGTGTGCGGGTGCTGCTGGAGTACGGGGCGCAGGCGCGGGAGGCGGCGCTGCGGGAGGCGCGGCGGTGGATCGGCGTGGACATGGCGGCGGAGTTGCGGCGCGGGCTGGTGGCGGGGAACGAGGGCGGGGAGACGTACGAGGCGGTGGTGCGGCGGGTCCGGGAGGACGGCGGGGTGACGGTGGTGGTGGAGCTGCTGCGGGAGGACGGGGCGCCGGGGCGGGGCGACGACCGGCACACCGGGCACGCGGCGATCTCCACGCTTCTGGAGTCGGCGCTCGGTCTGCGGACTCCGCACGAGGAGCTGGCGGCGCGGGCGTTGCGCTGCGGTGACCCGGAGCTCGACGACTGGACGACGGCGGTGGACGAGCTGGCGGGCCGGGGCGACGAGGAGACGTTCGTGGCGGCGGCGGGCTGGTGTGCCTACCGCGACCCGATGCGGCGGGCGTTCGGCGCGCGGGTGCTCGGTGCGCTGCGCGGTTTCGGTCCGGGGGCGGTCCCCGTGTTGCGGCGGCTGGCGGCGGAGGCCGTGGCCCCGGCCCGCGAGCCCTTGCTGTCGGCGGTCCTGTCACTGGGGGTGTGCGCGGATCCGGCCGCCGTGCCCGAACTGCTCGCGGCGGCCGGGCATCCGGGTGCCGCCGTGCGGCGGGCGGTGGCGGCCGCCCTGGCGGGGATCGTGCCCGCCGGGCACGTCGAGGCGCTCGGCGTGCTCCTCGCGTTGAGCCGGGACGGCGATGCCCGGGTACGGGACTGGGCGACGCTGGCGCTGGCGGAGCTGCCCGACGACACCCCGCTCGTCCGGGAGGGGCTCGCGGAACGTCTCGGCGACGACGACCCGGAGACGGCCGCCGAGGCGGCGCGCGGGCTCGCGATCCGGCAGGACCCGCGCGCCGTCGACGCGCTCTCGTCGATCCTCGCGGACGGCGCCGCCGACGGCGCGGCCCGTGAGACGGCCCTGGCGGCCCTGGAGCACGTGCGCGAGCCCCGGGTCAGGACCCGTCTGGAGTGGACGACGCCGCGGCGGAGCTGAGCGCTCGGCCTCGGCCCCTCGGACATCCGCCGGAATAGGCCTGCGCGGCGGGCAGTTGGACCGGATCATGCGACGTGATCCGGAACGGCCCGACGGTCTTCATCCCCTGCTGGCGGGACGTTTCAGCCCGTACCGGTTCGACCCATCGGCGGCGGTCGACGACCACGCCCTGGGGTTGCTGCTGGAAGCGGCGCGGTGGGCGCCGTCAGCGGGGAACTCCCAGCCGTGGGGGTTCTTCGCGAGCCGGCCGGGCGAGCCGGGGCACGAGCGGGTGGTGCCGCACCTCGCGCCCAGCTCGGCCCGGTGGGCGAGGGACGCGGGGCTGCTCGTCGTCACGTCGGCACGCCGTCACGTCGACGACACGGACCTGCTCTTCTCCGAGTTCGCGGACTACGACCTGGGCCAGGCCATCGCCCACATGACCGTGCAGGCGCAGGCGATGGGGCTGGCGGCGCACCAGTTCCGGGCTTTCGATCTGGAAGGGCTCACCAAGGAGCTGGATCCTGCGCCGGGTTGGGCGATCGTCTCGATGGTCGCCGTGGGGCGGGCGGCCGGTGAGCCGCCGGAGGGCCGCGACCGGCGCAGTGTCGCCGATCTGCTGTCGGCGCCCTGGTCGCCGTCCGCGTAGCACCTCGTCCG
>NZ_JBHJQI010000281.1:0-4243 GCF_042262805.1 Streptomyces sp. NPDC056361 | reverse complement strand
CCCCGGCCGCGCGCGCGGCCGGGGGCTCACGAGTGTCGTCGGATCAGCCCTTGGCGTTCGCGAGTGCCGTCACCAGGAGCGGGGTCACCAGCTCCACCTGCCACGGCCGGGCGCCGTGGCCCGTCAGGGCGGCGGCGACGCCGTCCGCGTCCGCCGGGGCCGGCGGCTCCCAGCAGACCCGGCGCACGGTGTCCGGGGTGATCAGGTTCTCCTGCGGCAGGTTCAGCTCCTCCGCGAGCGTCGAGACCGCCGCGCGCGCCGCCGACAGGCGGGCCGCCGCCACCGGGTCCTTGTCGGCCCAGGCGCGCGGCGGGGGAGGGCCCGCGATCTGCTGGCCGGGCTGGGGGAGCTCGCTCTCCGGGAGGGCGCGGGCGCGGTCGACCGCGGCCTGCCACTGCTCCAGCTGACGGCGGCCCATCCGGTTGCCGAAACCGGGCAGGGCGGTGAGCGCGGCGACGTTCACCGGCACGGCGAGTGCCGCCTCGACGATGGCCGCGTCGCTGAGGACCTTGCCGGGGGAGACGTCACGGCGCTGGGCGACCTTGTCACGGGCCGTCCACAGCTCGCGTACGACCGCCATCTGGCGGCGGCGGCGCACCTTGTGCATGCCGGAGGTCCGGCGCCACGGGTCCTTGCGGGGCGGCGCGGGCGGGGCGGAGGCGATGGCGTCGAACTCCTGGAGGGCCCACTCCAGCTTGCCCTGCCGGTCGAGCTCCTTCTCCAGCGCGTCGCGCAGGTCGACGAGGAGCTCGACGTCGAGCGCCGCGTACCGCAGCCAGGGCTCGGGCAGCGGTCGGGTGGACCAGTCGACGGCGGAGTGGCCCTTCTCCAGGGCGTAGCCGAGGACGGACTCGACCATCGCGCCGAGGCCGACCCGCGGGAAGCCCGCGAGCCGACCGGCCAGCTCGGTGTCGAAGAGCGAGGTGGGAAGCATGCCTATGTCACGCAGGCACGGCAGGTCCTGGGTGGCGGCGTGCAGGATCCACTCGGTGCCGGCGAGCGCGTCGCCGAGCCCCGACAGGTCGGGACAGCCGACGGGGTCGATGAGCGCGGTGCCCGCGCCCTCGCGCCGGAGCTGGACGAGGTAGGCGCGCTGCCCGTAGCGGTAGCCGGACGCGCGCTCGGCGTCCACGGCCACGGGGCCGGTCCCGGCGGCGAAGGCGGCGATCACCTCGGCGAGGGCGTCCTCCGTCTCGACGACGGGCGGAACCCCCTCGCGGGGCTCCAGCAACGGGATCGGAAGCCCATTCGCAGGGACATCGTCGTCCGGGGGGCCGCCCCCGGTGGTGCGCAGTGCTGTGTCTGCTGCGGTCTCTTGGGCGTCGGTCACCTGTCAAGGGTATCGGTGAACGGCAAGCGCCTGTCGACGGAACGTTCCGTCGACAGGCGCGGGCTTCTCGTCGACCACTCGTCAGTGGATGATCCCCGTCCGCAGGGCCACCGCGACCATGCCGGCGCGGTCGCCGGTGCCCAGCTTGCGGGCGATACGGGCGAGGTGGCTCTTCACGGTGAGGGCGGAGAGGCCCATGGAGACGCCGATCGCCTTGTTCGACTGGCCCTCCGCGACGAGCCGGAGCACCTCGACCTCACGGCCGGAGAGCTCGCGGTAGCCACCCGGGTGACTCGGGGCACCCGGGTGGCGGCGGTGGCCGAGCCGTGCGGCCGTGGCGCCGATGGGGGCGGTGCCGGGCCGGGTCGGGTGGCCGATGTTGGTACGGGTGCCGGTGACGACATAGCCCTTCACGCCGCCCGCCAGGGCGTTGCGCACGGCGCCGATGTCGTCGGCGGCCGAGAGGGCGAGGCCGTTGGGCCAGCCCGCGGCGCGGGTCTCGGACAGCAGCGTGAGACCGCTGCCGTCGGGCAGATGGACGTCGGCAACGCAGATGTCGCGTGGGTTGCCGACGCGGGGACGGGCCTCCGCGATGGACGAAGCCTCGATCACGTCGCGTACTCCGAGGGCCCACAGGTGGCGGGTCACGGTGGAGCGGACGCGCGGGTCGGCCACGACGACCATGGCCGTCGGCTTGTTCGGGCGGTAGGCGACCAGGCTTGCGGGCTGCTCGAGGAGAACGGACACCAGGCCTCCTGGGGGGAAGGGTGCGGGACGGAGCCGGCTCGGGGAAGAAGCCGGGGGCGAACCCGTGCTGTGAAGGGGTCACTGACTCCTTCGGCAGGAGGGCCGCCCGCCTTTAGGGAAAGATCACGATTTGGTGAGTAACAATTAGGGCAATTCGGACGCGTGATCGATCATCCTACGAGCGGCCCTCGCCCCGTCACCCCCACGAGGGAAGTGCCGGGGCGTCCTTCCGGAAGGCCCGCGCGCCTCCCGGAGGCCTCCTCAGGCCTGCTGCGGACCCCGCCGCTGGGGCAGCGAGACGACCCCCGCGCCCGCCACCGTCCCCGCGCCCGGATCCGCCGGCGCCGGCGGGAGCCCCGCAATCTGGCAGAGCAGATCGCACCAGGCCGCCAGGTGCGCCGCCGTGTCCGGCACCCCGGCGAGAACCTCGCGCGGCGTCCAGGACGCCCGGATCTCGATCTGGGTCGCCGGCCGGCGGTCCGCCAGACCGCCGAAGTAGTGCGAGCCCGCCATGGTCACGGTCCCGCTCGCCTCCCCGTACGCGAGCCCCCGCGCCTCCAGCGCCCCGGTCAGCCAGGACCAGCAGACCTCCGGCAGCAGCGGGTCCGCGGCCATCTCCGGCTCCAGCTCCGCCCGGACCAGCGTCACCAGCCGGAACGTGCCCTTCCAGGCCTCGTGGCCGTCCGGATCGTGCAGCAGCACGAGCCGCCCGTCCGCCAGGTCCTCCTCGCCGTCCACGACGGCCGCCTCCACCGCGTACGCGTAAGGGGCCAGCCGCTGCGGCGGCCTGGTCGGGTCGATCTCGATCTCGGACCGCAGCCGCGCCGAGCGCAACGCCTCCACCGCCCGCCGGAACGCGGGTGGCACCGGGTTCGCCTCCGTACTGTCCGCCGTTTCGTCCGTCCCTCGATCGCCGTCGGAATGATCGGAAAAGTGTCCCTGAGCCGCAGCCATGCGGGGAAGAGTAGGCGGAACGGGGCCTCTGCGCAGTGAGGGACACCCGGCCCGGACGAGCGGCTTCCCGCCACATGCGAAGATTCTGGGCGTGAGTGCCATGGACAGCCCGCAGGGCCAGCAGACGAAGCACCAGTCGCGGACGTACGACTCCGCGTTCCTCAAGGCATGCCGGCGCGAGCCCGTGCCCCACACGCCCGTCTGGTTCATGCGACAGGCCGGGCGCTCCCTCCCCGAGTACCTGAAGGTCCGCGAGGGCATCCCCATGCTCGAATCGTGCATGCGGCCCGAGCTGGTCACCGAGATCACGCTCCAGCCCGTGCGCCGCCACAAGGTCGACGCCGCGATCTACTTCAGCGACATCGTCGTCCCCCTCAAGGCCATCGGGATCGACCTCGACATCAAGCCCGGCGTCGGCCCCGTCGTCGCCGACCCGATCCGCACCCGCGCCGACCTCGCCCGGCTGCGCGACCTCACGCCCGAGGACGTCCACTACGTCACCGAGGCCATCGGGATGCTCACCGCCGAGCTGGGCGACACGCCGCTCATCGGCTTCGCCGGCGCGCCGTTCACCCTCGCGAGCTACCTCGTCGAGGGCGGCCCCTCGCGCAGCCACGAGCACACCAAGGCGCTCATGTACGGCGACCCGCAGCTCTGGGCCGACCTCCTCGACCGCCTCGCGGAGATCACCTCGGCCTTCCTCAAGGTCCAGATCGAGGCCGGCGCCTCCGCCGTCCAGCTCTTCGACTCCTGGGTCGGCGCCCTCGCCCCGGCCGACTACCGCCGCTCGGTGATGCCGGCCTCCGTGAAGGTGTTCGACGCGGTCGCCGGATACGGCGTCCCGCGCATCCACTTCGGCGTCGGCACGGGCGAGCTCCTCGGCCTCATGGGCGAGGCCGGCGCGGACGTCGTCGGCGTCGACTGGCGCGTCCCGCTCGACGAGGCCGCCCGCCGCGTCGGCCCCGGCAAGGCGCTCCAGGGCAACCTGGACCCGGCCGTGCTCTTCGCCTCGCGCGACGTGGTGGAGGCCAAGACCGACGAGGTCCTCGCCGCCGCGAAGGACCTGGAGGGGCACGTCTTCAACCTGGGCCACGGCGTCATGCCGGCGATGGACCCGGACGCCCTGAGCCGCCTCGTCGAGTACGTGCACACCCGGACGGCCGTCTGACCCGCGGACCGGCACACACGACGGCGACGGCCGCCGGGGGAGAC
>NZ_JBHJQI010000280.1:0-4343 GCF_042262805.1 Streptomyces sp. NPDC056361 | reverse complement strand
CGGGCCGAACCGACGCGAGCCCGCCCGCCCCGGGGCCCATGGACCCCACCCGCCACCGGCCCGCCTCACCACGGCCCCGCCGACCTGATCGGCACGACACCCCCTAGCCGTACGGTTCGCGGTACCTACTCAGGCGGGGGCCGCGGATGGCGGGGAGGCCGACGAGGGTCCAGTCGAAGGCGTGGCGGTGGGGGGTGAGGGGATACCAGGGGTGGGGGACGAGGGTGTAGTCGTCGCGGAGGACACCGGGTGGGAGGACGCCGGTGGCGGGGGTGGGCGAGGTTTCGCCCGGGTGGACGAGATAGGCCCAGACGCCGCTGTCGAGGGGGACGACGGGGGACTCGTCGCCGGGTGGGTGCCACGGCGCGCCCGTGAGGGGGTGGCGGGGGACGAGGAGCACGTCGGGGCGGGGTCGGGGGATGGGGATGCCCGGGCCGGCGAGGCCCACGGAGCGGCGGTCGGGACCTGCGGGGAGGCAGCGGTCCACGGCGGGGCCGAACAACTCGGCGACGGGGCCCGCGGGGAGGGTCACCGGACGGTCCCCGGTCACGGCCACCAGGTGGGCCAGCGCGACCCCGAGCGCCGCCTCCCAGCGGCGGCTCCACGACCCGTCGAGCTCGAAGGGCGGGACGCGGTGGTCCGCGCGCTCCAGGTCGTCCCAGTCGGGAGGCGGAACGGGCGGGAGCCCCGAGGGGCGGCGTACGACCGCGTCGGGCTCCAGCCAGACCGCCTGCCACATGCCGCAGTCGTCCATGCGGGTCGCCACGGCACGCCCGCACCGCTCACACGCCAGATTGGGGCCGTCCCGGCCGTCCACTCCCCGGCAGTACCCCTCGCACTTGTCGAGGATCAGCGTCATGGACCGCGAGTCGCCGGGCGCGACGACGATCCTGTTCCGCGCGCCGAACGAGACCCGGTGCACCCGCGCGTACACGCCCTGGCGCGCGGCCCCGTCCTCCCCGACCTCCTCCCACAGCCGCCAGGGCTGCCCGGTGGGCAGCGGATCGACGGCGTACGTCCCGGGGTCCATCAGCGGCGGATGGAGCTCCTCCCACCCCCCGAAGTGGGTGTGGACGGGAAGCGCGACCCGCGCCACCGGCGCCGTCAGCTCCGTGCCGCACCCGGCACACACGAACAGGTCCAATCAAGCCTCTCCTAGCCCTGCGCCGCCGGCGTCCAGTCCCGGGCCAGCAGCCCGAGGATCACCTCGTCGAGGAACTCGCCCATCACCCATGCCGACGAGCGCAGCACGCCCTCGCGCACGAAGCCGTTGCGCTCGGCCGACCGCAGCATCGCGTGGTTGTCCGCGAGCGTCTCGATCTGCAGCCGCTGCAGCCCGCGCACGACGAAGCCGTACCGGCAGAGGGTCGCGACCACGTCCGTGCCGTAGCCCTTGCCGCGGGCGGACGGGAGCAGGCCCAGGCCGATGTGCGCGCCCCGGTTGTGGGTGTCGATGCCCCACAGGTTCGCGCTGCCGATCAGCGTGCCGCCCTCCAACTCCACGATGGAGAAGGAGACGTTCCGCTGATCCGAATCGTCCACGACGAGTCTCGGGTCCTTCGAGCCCGGCGTGAGCGGCCGCCAAGGGCCGGCCTCCGCGCGCTCGGCGTTGACCACGTCGTCGTACAGCTCGGTCCGCAGGATCGGGATGTCTTCGTCGTGCCGGGCCCTGAGCCCGATCGTGCCGCCAGTAAGCATGCAGGCTTCCTATCCGACCCGCTTCAGCGGCGGCAAACCAATAAACGCGCGCCCGACCCGAATTCCGCCTACGCGCGCGGCGTGCCGTCCCACCGCCAGCCGGTCAGACGCGGCCGCCCCTCCAACTCGCCCCGCCCCGTCGCCCACAGCAACGTGCGCCACGGCTCCGTGTCGGACGGCGCCTCCGGGAACAACCGGGCCAGCGCCCGCGCGCAGATGTCCGCCGGCGGACTCCACACGAGCCCCAGCCCCTCCGCCAAGTCGTACGTGTGCACCACGGTCTCGACGATCCCCATCGCCGCGAAGCCCTCCGGGTCCGAGACCCCGAACCCGTGGTACGCCCGCGTCTCCGGCGACGCCGTACGCGCCATCGCGACCAGCAGCGCCCCGCTCGCCTCCAGCACCTGCAACAGCCCGGCCGGCCCCGCCGCACGGTCCGCGTGGATCGCGTTCGCCGGCCCACCCGGCCGCCGGCTCTCCCACACGAACGGCACATCCCCGTCCAACGGCGGTGCCTTCGGGCCGAGTTGCACCGCGTACGCGAACAGGTCGTCACTCAGGTGCTCTACGGTCTCCCAGCAGTCCCACTCCAGCGAACCCGCCTTCCCCTCCCACGCCTCCGGGGGCGCCCCCCGCAGGGCCTCCACGGCGAGCTGCACGGCCAGGTCCAGGTCGTCCGCGGTGACGGGCTGCCGGTTCACATCGGTCTTCTCTGATCGGGACATGGCGAGACCGTACCGCCTGCGCCGCTGGGGGCGCCCTCTCCGCGACGGTACGCACGAAGCAGCGAGGGCCTCCACCCGCCGGGGTGGAGGCCCTCACGTCACGCTCACGTTCACGCCCTCGGTGCTACGGGTCGGAAGGTGCCGCCCGGAATGCACCGCTCGGAACGTGCGGCTCAGCACGTCCGCTCAGAAGGTGCCGCGGAGGTCGGACCAGTCGACGTACTGGCTCTCCGGGGCGCCGGGGTTGAGGCCGCCGGTGCCCTTGCCGCTGTAGAGGACGAGGCAGCCGACGCCGCGGCAGCCTTCGCCGCTGTACGAGCCCGTGGTGACGGTCGCGAGGTCGTTGAGGCCGTCGCCGGTGAAGTCGCCGAGGGCGAGGAAGGAGGCCATGACGTTCCAGCCGCCGGAGCCGATCAGGACCCGGGGGCCGAAGGTGCCGGAGGCGGTGGCCGGGTAGAGCCAGAGCTTCCCGGTGGAGGCCTCGCGGGTGATGAGGTCGGCCTTGCCGTTGCCGTTCATGTCACCGGGGGCGACCAGGGCGTTCATCGCGTTCCAGCCGCCGGTGCCCAGGAGCTTGCGGGCGCCGAGGGTGCCGGCGGACGTGCCGGGGTAGAGCCACAGCTTGCCGGTCGTGGGCTCGACGGCGAGCAGGTCGGAACGGTCGTCGCCGGTCAGGTCGCCGTACGCGGTCAGCTTGGCCATGGCGTTCCAGCCGCCGGAACCGATCAGCTTGCGGGTCCCGAGCGTCCCCGTGCCGGTGCCGGGGTAGAGCCACAGCTTGCCGGTGGCGGTCTCGCGGGCGATGACGTCCTCGCGCCCGTCGCCCGAGAAGTCGCCGTGCCGGGTCAGGGCGTTCATGACACCCCAGCCACCGGTACCGACGAGACGGCCGGTGTTGTCACCGGGCAGGAACCAAAGGCGCCCCGCCTCGTCACGGACGAGGACGTCCGCCTTCTTGTCGGCGTTCAGGTCGCCGAAACCGGCCTTCGCCGGAGACGCCGCGGCGCCCCACGACGGGTACGCGAGCCCCCGGCACTCCCGCTCCGTGGGCACGAACTTCAGCGAGCTGACCGAGTTGCCGCCCGGGCCGCCCCACTCCGTGCCCGCCGGATCCGACGGAATCACGCTCGCGCCGGCCGGGTCGGTGTAGTTCGCGTCGTCGTAGAGGCACAGCCACTTGCTCGTGCGGTTGACGATCGAGCGGAACGCGTTGTCCCAACTCCCGAGCGTCGCCTGGTTCACATTCGTCTTGTACATCGTGCCGGTGCCGTTGTCCGACTTCCACGCACAGAAGTAACCGGCCGGACAATCACCGATCGCCGCCTGTGCCGGCGTCGCGCCCGCGCCCAGCAGGCCCAGCGAGGCCAGCCCCAGCGTCGTTGCCGCCGCGGCCAGGCGCCGCATGATGGAAATGCGCATCGAGTTCCCTTCAACGGCGCGGAGGCGTCCGTGCTCGACGCGCCGTGGGAGGGACGGTACCCCGCCCTCCCTCCCACCACCCCCACAGGGGTCCCCCGCCCCACCGGGCCACACCCGCCACCCGGCTCGCCCGGACCCGCGCGCGCCCGCCCTGCCAGCGCCCGCGCCCCGTGCGGGCTGCACCCGCCGCCCACCCACCGCCGTGTGGGCAATCGTCCCTCCCCCAGACTTCGTCCGGGGGTACCCCCCCAGGGCGGGACGGGTGGGCACACGGGACGGCGCCCTCGGCGGCGCCTCCGCCCCTTGTGCCTTGACCCGCACCCATAGGCTCGGCGTGCATCCGGTGCGGGTTCGGGCGCGGAAGCCTGGGCCCGGCAGGGGGCGCCGTCCGTTGTGCCCACCCGTCCCGCCCCTGGCGGACGATTGCCCACAACGGGCGGGGCGTCGTCCGTTGTGTCCACCCGTTCCGCCCTGGGGGTCCCCCCGGACGAAGTCTGGGGG
>NZ_JBHJQI010000279.1:0-4434 GCF_042262805.1 Streptomyces sp. NPDC056361 | reverse complement strand
CGGCCGGACGGCCGGGGGCGCCCGCCCGTGCGGCGGTCTTGTGCGTGCCTCCCCGGAGGGCCACTATCACTCCTGGTGCATGTCAGGGACACGTCACCTGATGGCGCCTCACGGGCCCGCCACCCACGGGCCCCTCCGCTTTCTTCCAGAAGGAGAACAGTGAGGAGCGCAGTGAGGAACACCCGCACCCGTCTGCTCGCCGTCGCCGCCGGTCTCGCCGCCGCCACGGCCCTCGGACTCCCCGCCGCCCAGGCCGCCCCCAGCCCCGGCCCCGCCGGAGCCGCCCAGCTCGCCCGCGCCGACGCCGCCGTCGACGCCGCCGGCGTCGACGGCACCGCCTGGTACGTGGACAGAGCCGCCGGCCGGGTCGTCGTCACCGTCGACTCCACCGTCACCGACGAGGGCATCGCCAGGATCCGCGGGGCGGCCGGCGCCGACGCCGGGGCACTCCGCGTCCAGCGCGCCCCCGGCGTCTTCAAGCCCCTGCTCGCGGCCGGGGACGCCATCTACGGCAACGGCTACCGCTGCTCGCTCGGCTTCAACGTCCGCAGCGGCAGCACGTACTACTTCCTCACCGCCGGGCACTGCGGCAACGTGGCGAACACCTGGTACGCCAACTCCGCCCAGTCCACGCTGATCGGCGCCACCACCGGGTCCAGCTTCCCCGGCAACGACTACGCCCTGGTCCGCTACGACAACACCTCCCTCTCCCACACCGGCGGCTTCACCGCGGCCGACGCCTACGTGGGCGAGTCCGTCAAGCGCTCCGGCTCCACCACCGGCACCCGCAGCGGCACCGTCACCGGCCTCGACGCCACCGTCCACTACTCCGGCGGCGGCACCGTGCGCGGCATGATCCAGACCAACGTCTGCGCCGAGCCCGGCGACTCCGGCGGCGCGCTCTACGACGGCACCAAGGCGCTCGGCATCACCTCCGGCGGCAGCGGCAACTGCTCGACCGGCGGCACCACGTTCTACCAGCCGGTGCCCGAGGCGCTCGCCAAGTACAAGGTGAGCCTGTACTGAGCAACTCCCGTACACAGCTAGCTAGTTGAAGGCCGTACGGCTGAAAGGCGCCCTTGCGGCGTGAAGTCGTACGGCCCGAGACTCCCCCCACAGCGCCGGCCCCCGGCCGCGCCTCACGGGTCCGACACCCCACTGCGGGCCCCCGATTCCCCTCTGGAGGAACGAGAAGTGAGGACCATGCGCACCACCCCCACGCGAAACATCCGGATGCTCGCCGTCGCGACCGGGCTCGCCGCCGCCGCGGCGTTCGCCGTCCCCGCCGCCAGCGCCGACTCCGCCGGAACCTTCGGCGCCGCCCGGCTCGCCGCCACGGGCGACGCCGTCCTCGCCGCCGACGTGGCCGGCACCGCCTGGCGCGTCGATCCGGCGAGCGGCACGGTGGTCGTCACCGTCGACTCCACCGTCTCCCCGGCCGAGATCGCGAAGATCAAGCGGCAGGCGGGGGCCAACGCGGGCGCGCTGCGCGTCGAGCGCACCCCCGGCAGGTTCAACAAGCTGATCTCCGGCGGCGACGCCATCTACGCGAGCAGCTGGCGCTGCTCGCTGGGCTTCAACGTCAAGGACAGCGCGGGGAACTACTACTTCCTCACCGCCGGCCACTGCACCGACGGCGCGGGCACCTGGTACTCCAACTCGTCCCGCACGACCGTGCTCGGCTCCACGGCCGGATCGAGCTTCCCGACCAACGACTACGGCATCGTGCGCTACACCAACACCTCGGTGACCAAGTCCGGCGCGGTCGGCAGCGTCGACATCACCAGCGCCGCCAACGCCACCGTCGGCATGTCCGTCACCCGCCGCGGTTCGACGACGGGCATCCACAGCGGCACGGTGACCGGTCTGAACGCCACCGTGAACTACGGCGGCGGCGACATCGTCTACGGCATGATCCAGACCAACGTCTGCGCCGAGCCGGGCGACTCCGGCGGCCCGCTCTACTCGGGCAGCCGGGCCATCGGCCTGACCTCGGGCGGCAGCGGCAACTGCTCCTCGGGCGGCACGACGTTCTTCCAGCCCGTGACGGAGGCGCTGAGCGCCTACGGGGTGAGCGTGTACTAGGCGTCACCGGGCCCGGAAGCCCTTTTGTGAATGCGTTCACAAAAGGGCTTCCGGCCTCTGCCTCCGGGCCCTTTTCCGCCCCTTCTCGCAGGTCATCGGGTGTCGAATGGAGACATCAGAGACAGAGGGACCCGGAGAAGGAGTGCCTGCCATGGAGGCCGAGGAGATGGTGGACGGACTGGTGCGGGACGCCCTCGGGGCGCTCGACCGAACGGCATCACCGAGATCGCCGGGCCCGTCGGCGTCGTCTGCGCGATGACCCCCGTCACCAACCCCACCTCGACCACGGTCTTCAAGGCGCTCATCGCCCTCAAGACCCGCAACCCGATCGTCTTCGCCTTCCACCCCTCCGCGCAGAAGTGCCCGGCCGAGGCCGCCAGGATCGTCCGCGACGCCGCCGTCGCCACCGGCGGGAACGCCATGGTCAAGGCCGCCTACTCGTGCGGCAAGCCCGCCCTCGGCGTCGGCGCGGGGAACGTCCCCGCCTACGTCACGAAGAGCGGCAGGCTCCCGCGCGCGATCCACGACATCGTGCTCTCCAAGGCCTTCGACAACGGCATGATCTGCGCCTCCGAGCAGGCCGTCGTCCTCGACACGGAGATCTACGAGGAGGGCATCGCCGAGTTCGAGCGGCTCGGCGCCCACGTCGTCACCGCCGCGGAGAAGACCAAGCTGGAGGAGTACGTCTTCGGCACCACGGCGTACGCGACCGGCTGCGACGGCGCCAGCCTCAACGCGGCCGTCGTCGGCAGGTCCGCGCACCGGATCGCCGAACAGGCCGGCTTCGAGGTCCCCGAGGACACCTCGATCCTCCTCGCCGAATGCGCGGAGGTCGGCGAGGGCGAGCCGCTCACCCGCGAGAAGCTCTCCCCGATCCTGGCCGCCCTGCGGGCCGACTCCACCGAGCACGGCCTCGAACTCTCCGCCCGCATGGTCGAGTTCCACGGCCTCGGCCACAGCGCCGCCATCCACACCGAGGACGAGGAACTCGCCGAGGAGTTCGGCCGGCGCGTCAAGGCGATCCGGGTCATCGTCAACGCCCCCTCCGCCTTCGGCGGCATCGGCGACGTCTACAACTCCTTCCTCCCCTCCCTCACGCTCGGCTGCGGCTCGTACGGACACAACTCCGTCTCGAACAACGCCATCCGCTACCTCGGCGAGATGGAGGGCCTCAAGCGGGTCACGATCGTCACCGACCGGACCATGGACGAGATCGGCTTCGTCCGGAAGGTCACCGACATCCTGAACGGCCGCCCCGAGCCCGTCGCCCTCCAGGTCATCGACTCCGTCGAGCCCAACCCGGAACTCGCCACCGTCCGGGCCGGCGCCGCCATGCGGGACTTCAGGCCGGACACCATCGTCGCCCTCGGCGGCGGCTCCCCGATGGACGCGGCGAAGATCATGTGGTTGATGTACGAGCGGCCCGAGGTCGAGTTCGCGGACACCAAGGAGAAGTTCTTCGACATCCGCAAGCGCGCCTACCGCTTCCCGAAGCTCGGGGAGAAGGCGAAGCTGGTCGCGATCCCGACCACCTCGGGAACCGGCAGCGAGGTCACCCCCTTCGCGGTCATCTCCGACCCCGAGGCCGCGCAGAAGTACCCGCTCGCCGACTACGCGCTCACCCCGGACGTCGCCATCGTCGACCCGGTGCTGCCGCTGAACCTCCCGCCCGCGGTCACCGCCGACTCCGGCTTCGACGCCCTGACCCACGCTACCGAGGCGTACGTCTCGGCGTACGCCAACGACTTCACCGACGGCCAGTGCCTCCAGGCCGTCAAGCTGATCTTCGAGAACCTGGAGACCTGCGTGACGGAGGGCGCCAAGGCCCCCGAGGCCCGCGAGAGGATGCACAACGCGTCCACCATCGCCGGCATGGCCTTCGCCAACGCCTTCCTCGGCCTGGTCCACGCCATGGCCCACACCCTCGGCAACACCTTCCACGTCGCCCATGGCCGCACCAACGCGCTGCTGCTCCCGCACGTCATCCGGCACAACGGCACCGTCACCCACAAGGCCGTGCCGTGGCCGAAGGCCGAGGTCTACCGGGCCCCGGAGCGCTACCAGGAGATCGCGCGGATGCTCGGCCTGCCGGCCGCGACCCCCGAGGAGGGCGTGGAGTCCTACGCCCGGGCGGTCGAGGAGCTCCGCACCCGGTGCGGCATCCCGGCCTCCTTCCGGGAGGAGGGCGTCGACGAGGCGGCCTTCCTGGCGGCCCTGCCGCAGCAGGCGGCGAACGCCTACGCCGACCAGTGCGCGCCCGCCAACCCGCGGATGCCGATGATCGACGAGATGAAGGAACTGATGACCCGGGCGTACTACGGCGCGTAGACCCCGGCACGGTGAAGGCCC
>NZ_JBHJQI010000278.1:0-4479 GCF_042262805.1 Streptomyces sp. NPDC056361 | reverse complement strand
ACACCAGTCGGCCGGGCCCTTCCCCGTACGCCTTCGGACCCTCGTACGTCTCAGACCTTCGCCGGTTCCGGTTCCGGGGTCGTCGGGGGCGGGGTCGCGGAGCCCGATGCCGCTGTCGTCTCCAGAGGGTCCGTGTCCACGTTGAACTCGGCCAGGATTTCGGGGCTGAAGCCCCAGAAGTAGGTGGCCGTGAAGCCGACGAGGTAGCCGACGAGGAGGCCGCCGGCGTAGATGGCGATGGTGGTGCCGAGGCCGTGGTTGCCGTTGAGGAGGGGGAAGAGGGCCCAGCCGGAGGGGCCGATGGCGGTGGAGCCGACGGAGGTGCCGAGCATGGAGAAGAGGCCGACGAAGGCGCCGCCGGCGGCGCCGCCGACGCAGGCGGTGACGAAGGGGCGGCCGAGGGGGAGGGAGACGCCGTAGATGAGGGGTTCGCCGACGCCGAGGAAGCCGGCGGGGAGCGCGGACTTGATGGTGCGGCGGATGGAGCCGTTGCGGGGGAGTTTGAGGTAGACGGCCATGGCGGCGCCGACCTGGCCGGCTCCGGCCATCGCGAGGATGGGGAGGAGGACGGTGTAGCCCTGCTGCTCGATGAGGGTGGTGTGGATGGGGATGAGGGCCTGGTGGAGGCCGAGCATGACGAGCGGGAGGAAGAGGCCGCCGAGGAGGAGCCCGGCGCCGGCGCCCGCGTTCGCGAGGAGCCAGTCGGCGAAGTCGCCGATGGCCCGGGAGATCTCGCCGGCCACGAACATGAGGCCGAAGACGGTGACGAGGCCCGAGACGAGGACCGTCAGGGTCGGGGTGACCAGGACGTCGAGGGACTCGGGGACCCGGCGGCGGCACCACTTCTCGACGTGCACCGCGAGGACGGCGGCGCCGAGCGCGCCGAGGACGCCGCCCTGGCCGGGGGAGAGCGTCTGGCCGAAGACGTCGATCTTGGCGACGCCCGCGAAGACGATGATGGAGGCGACGGCGCCGCCGAGGATGGGCGTGCCGCCGAACTCCTTGGCCGTGTTGTGGCCGACGAAGACCGCGATGAGCGCCATGAAGCCGCTGGCGATGGCGGCGAGGGCGGGGGTGACGCCGGGCAGCCAGCCGAGGTTGATCAGGAGGCCGTTGAGGCCGGCGATGATGCCGCAGCCGATGAGCGCGGGGATCAGCGGGACGAAGATGTTCGCGATCCGGCGGAGGAAGAGCTTGAACGGGGTGGCGTTCTTCGCCTTCCGGGCCGCCTTGAGCGCCGCGCCCTGCGCCGCGAGGTCCTCCGCGGAGTGCGCGGGCTCGGGGGCCTCGGCGACGAGGGCTTCGAGCTCAGGGGTCACGCGGGCGACGGTGCCGGGGCCGAGGACGATCTGGTACGTGTCGTCCTCCACCACACCCATCACGGACGGCAGGGCCTTGAGGGCTTCGTCCTGGACGAGGGAGCGGTCCCGCAGGCCGAGGCGCAGGCGGGTCATGCAGTGGGCCACGGTGCTGATGTTCCCGGCGCCGCCGACGAGGGGGAGGATCGCGGCGGCGATGGCGCGGTTCTTGTCGTCTGTGCTCATGGTGCGGTGGGCCTTGCTGTGAGGGGACCTTGCTGTGCGGGGGCTTGGCTGCGAGGGGGCTTGGCTGTGAGGGTGCCTCGCCCGTGCGGGGCTTGGCCGTGGGGGTTTGCCTTGCCGTGAGGGGGGCTTGCCGTGGAGGGTCAGGCGGTGGGTTCCGTCGCGTGGAGGGCCGCGCGCAGGTGGCCTCGGGAGTCCGTGAGCCGCTGGGCCGCCGTCGGGGCGTCGATGTCGGCGAGGATCATGAGGATGGCGTTCTTCACCTCGCCGTCGGCGGCGGTGAGGGCGGTCTCGATCTGCTCGTCGGGGGCGCCGGTGGCGAGGGCGACGATGCGCCGGGAGCGGGCCTGGAGCTTCTCGTTGGAGGCGCGGACGTCGACCATGAGGTTTCCGTACGTCTTGCCGAGCCGGATCATGGTGATCGTCGAGATCATGTTGAGGACGAGCTTCTGGGCGGTGCCGGCCTTGAGGCGGGTGGAGCCGGTGAGGAGTTCGGGGCCGGGGACGACCTCGATGCCGTGTTCGGCGGCGGCGGCGAGGGCGCTGTCCGCGTTGCAGGAGAGGCCGATGGTGAGCGCGCCGAGGGTGCGGGCGTGTTCGACGGCGCCGATGGCGTACGGGGTGCGGCCGGAGGCGGAGATGCCGACCACGGTGTCGTCGGCGGTGAGGCCGAGATCGGTGAGGTCCTGGACGGCGAGTTCCTTGGAGTCCTCGGCGCCTTCGACGGCCTTGATCATGGCGGACGGGCCGCCCGCGATGAGGCCGACGACCTGGGCGGGGTCGGTGTTGAAGGTGGGCGGGCATTCGCTGGCGTCGAGGACGCCGAGGCGGCCGGCGGTGCCGGCGCCCATGTAGACGAGCCGTCCGCCGCGGGCCATGCGCGCGGCGGTGGCGTCGATCGCGGCGGCGATGGCGGGGAGCTGCCGGGCGACGGCGGCGGGGACGGTCTGGTCCTCGCCGTTCATGGTGCGGGCGATGTCCAGGGTGGGGAGCTGGTCGATCTCGGCGAGCTCGGGCCGGAACGCCTCGGTGGTGAGGGTGGCGAGCTGGGCGCGGAGTTCGGAGTACGTGGAAGCGGACATGGGCGGCTCTTTCGGTGCGTGGACGTCGTCGGCGGCGTTGGCGTCGACGTATGACGCTCGGCTGACGGGGGGTTCAGCGGGTCCGAGGGGAGTGGCGGTGGGCGAGGGCTTCGTACGAGGCGGCGAGGGCAGGGGCCGCCGTCTCGTACGTGCGCTGGGTGACGCAGGTGAACAGGCAGTCCACGACCAGGAGTTGGCTGGTGCGGGACGACATGGCCGCGGGGCGCAGTTCGCTTTCGCGGGCGGTGGAGGTGGTGAGGACGTGGTCGGCGTACTGGGTGACGGGGCCGTCCGGGCGGCCGGTGATCGCGACCGTGGTGGCGCCGTGGTCGAAGGCGACGCGGAGGGGTTCTATGACGTCGCCGGTGGAGCCGGAGTGGGTGATGGCGATGGCGACGTCGCCGGAGCGGAGCTGCACGGCGTTGGTGACGGCGAGGTGGGGGTCGCTGTGGGCGTGGGCGATGAGGCCGATGCGGAGGAGCTTCTGCGCGAGGTCCTGGGCGACGAGGCCGGAGGCGCCGACGCCGTAGATGTCGACGCGGCGGGCGGTGGCGAGGGCGGCGACGGCGGCGCCGAGCTGGATGGTGTCGAGTCCGGCGGCGGTGTCGGCGAGGGTCTGCTGCTCGTCGTGGGCGAGTTTGGCGACGACGTCGGCGATCGGGTCGTCGACGGCGATGTCGGCGGTGACGGCGGGTGCGCGGCCCGACTGCTGCTGGGCGGCGAGGCCGGCCAGGGCGAGCCGCAGGTCGCGGTAGCCGGGGTAGCCGAGGAGGCGGGCGGTGCGGACGACGGTCGCCTCGCTGGTGCCGGTGAGCTCGGCGAGGCCGGTGACCGTGAGGGCGGCGCAGCCGGCCGGGTCGCCGGCGACGGCTTCGGCGACCCGCTGCATGGAGCGGGTCATGGAGGGCGCGAGGGTCCGCACCTTGGCGGCGAGCGCGGCGGGCGGTGGCGGCGCGTCGCTGGTGAAACTTTCCTTCACGTCATTGGTCACATCTGAAAGATACTTTCGGCCCGGTGGGGCGACAAGACCCCGTCCGTCCCGGACGGGTCCCGGAAACGGACGGGACCTTCGTCCTTTCCCCGCTCCGGGTGACAATGAGTGCATGGACGACATCGACCCCGTGGAGCAGGCGCTGCACACTGCTCGCGCGCTGGTAATGGCCGACCTGGTGGCCCGGGACGTGGCCGCCGCCGAGGTCGTGTCGATGGTGGAGGACGCCGTGACCCACCGCCGCTGGTGGGTCGAGCAGTGGCCCGAGGGCGTCTCGTACGTCGCCGGGCTCGTCGCCCAGGACGTGCAGGACGCCCTGCTCGAACAGTACGGACGCTGGCCCCTCTGCCCCGTGTGCTCCTCCGGCGACCCGCACGCCCTCGACGTCGAACCCGAGCTCGGCCCCGACCCGCACTGGGTCTGCGGCAAGCAGGGCGTGGTCGTGGCCCCGGTGGGGGCCCTGAAGTGAGCGACGCGACGGAGGCCTCCGCATGACCCTCTCCCGCGACACGACGGAGGCCGCCGCGTGACCCTCTCCCGCGACACGACGGAGGCCGCCGCGTGACCCTCTACATCGACCCGCCGACCTGGCCGGGCCACGGCCGCATGTGGTCCCACCTCGTCAGCGACGTCTCCTTCGACGAACTCCACGTCTTCGCCGCGTCCATCGGCGCCCCGCCCCGCGCCTTCGAGCGCGACCACTACGACATCCCCTCCGACCGCTACGCCGACGCCGTCGCCGGCGGCGCCGTCGAGGTCGGCTCGAAGGAACTGCTGCGCCGCCTCACGGACGCCGGCCTGCGCCGCCCGAAGAACCGCCCCGCGTCCTGACGCACCGAAGGGGCGGCCCGGCAGTGTGCCGGGC
>NZ_JBHJQI010000277.1:0-4488 GCF_042262805.1 Streptomyces sp. NPDC056361 | reverse complement strand
CGCCCCCTGCACGGGGCGCGGACACGGCCGGGGTCCGTCAGTCGCTGTGGGCGAAGAGCTTGAGCACGGGTACGCCGACCTTGTGGCGGGCCCGGGAGGCCCAGTCCCGGTGGAAGAACTCCTCCACGTAGTGGGGGGCGGTGAGCACGATCACCTCGTCCGCCTCCGACTCCTCGACCACCGCCTTCATCTTGGTGAGGGGGTGGTCCTCGACGACCTGGCCGACCGCTTCGCAGCCGGCGTTCCTCAGGGCCTGGAGCGAGGCCTCCAGGGCCTGCTCGGCGGGGATCCTGGCAGCCTTGCCCTCCGGTTCGTCGCCCTCGCGGGCCGCTTCCTTCAGTTCGCCCATGGCTACGTCGTCGATGGCACGCAGCAGTACATCGGCCTGGTCACCACGCGGCTGCATGAGAACGATGAAGGACACGCCCTCGTCGCCGTGCAGGGTGGTGACGAATTCCACGTCGACGGACGTCAGGGGCTTCTCGATCATCAGAACGCTTGTGAACACCTCAGGAGCCCTTCTGCGGAAACCATCCTTCCCCGTGCCCGCACGGGGTCTGCGACAGTAAGTGTGCCCAGCGGACGCTAAGCGGAACGACAAATTCCGCCGATTGTCAGATCCGACGGTAGCGGGTGAAGAGGAAGCCGTCCTGCTCCAGCACGGAAGCCACCTGGAAGCGTGTCGGGACGGCCACCGAAGGGCCCCCGGCGATCCGCTGGGCACCGCCCGCCGTCATGGTCGGCGAGAGCGTCAGGCACAGCTCGTCGAGCACCTCCGCCGCCACGAACTGGCCCAGCAGCCGGGGCCCGCCCTCGGTCAGCTGCCGCCGCAGTCCGCGCTCCGCCAGCACCGCCACCGCGCGGGCCGGATCGACCCCGGCCCCGTCGCCCGCGACCAGCACCTCGGCGCCCGCCGCCCGGGCCGCGGCGACCCGGTCGGGCGGAGCGGCGGCCCCGGTCAGGATCAGCGTCGGCACCAGCGGCGAGGTGAAGAGGGGCAGCGAGAAGTCGAGGGCGAGGGAGGCGCTGACCACGGCGATCACGGGCGCCTCCCCCTGCCCCGCGGCGGCCCGGCGGGCGGCGAAGGCCTCGCGCGCCCGTGCGGGGCGGTAACCCTCCAGACGTACCGTCTCGGCACCCACGACGACCACGTCGGCCAGGCCCCGCAGGGTGCCGAAGATCCGCATGTCGGTCTCGGAGGAGAGCGGCTGGGACCGTCCGTCGTGCTGACCGGCGCCGTCGAGCGAGGAGACCATGTTGGCCCGCAGCCACACACCGTCGCCCTCCGGATACGCGTAGGCGTCGGCGAGCTCGTCGAGCGACCACTCGCGACCACCGGCGGCGGCCGGACCCGCGGGGGTCTCGGGGGCTGTCATGTCCGTCACAGGGAGCAGTCGTCGCATCCTCGCAGTCTGACATGACGATTACAGTGGGGAACTGTGTCGACCCGCGCCCTCTCCGAAGCCGCCTCCGCCGAAGCGGCCCCGCTCTCGCTCTGCTCCCGAGAGCCCCACGTCCCCGCCGACCGCCTCGTCGCGGAGATGGTGCCGCCGCCGCGGTTCGACTCGGTCCGGTTCGACACCTACCTCCCGGACCCCAACCAGCCCAGCCAGACGGACGCCGTCAAGGCGCTGAGCTCGTTCGCCGAGGGACTGGGCGGAGCGCACGCCTCCGGCGCCGGCAAGCGCCGCTGGTTCGCCAAGAAGCCGGCCGCTCCGACCGGGCCGCGCGGGGTCTACCTCGACGGCGGATACGGCGTCGGCAAGACCCACCTGCTCGCCTCCCTCTGGCACGCCACCCCCGCCGAGCCCTCGCTGAAAGCTTTCGGCACCTTCGTCGAGCTGACCAACCTGGTCGGCGCGCTCGGCTTCCAGCAGACCGTGAAGACCCTCAGCGGGCACCGCCTCCTCTGCATCGACGAATTCGAGCTCGACGACCCGGGCGACACCGTCCTCGTCTCCAGCCTGCTCGCCAAGCTCGTCGAGGCGGGCGTGGCGCTCGCCGCCACCTCCAACACGCTCCCCGGCAAGCTCGGCGAGGGCCGCTTCGCCGCCGCCGACTTCCTCCGCGAGATCCAGGGCCTCTCGGCCCACTTCATGCCGCTGCGGATCGACGGCGAGGACTACCGCCACCGCGGGCTGCCCGAAGCCCCCGCCCCGCACACCGACCAGGTCGTCACGGAGACCGCGTACGCGACGCCGGGCGCCTCCCTCGACGACTTCCCACACCTGCTCGAACACCTGGCCAAGGTTCACCCGAGCCGGTACGGCGCGCTCACCGACGACCTCACCGCGGTCTGCCTCACCGACGTCCAGCCCGTCCCCGACCAGTCGACCGCGCTGCGGCTCGTCGTCCTGGCCGACCGGCTCTACGACCGCGAGATACCCGTCCTCGCCTCCGGACTCCCCTTCGACGGGCTGTTCAGCGACGAGATGCTGAACGGCGGCTACCGCAAGAAGTACTTCCGGGCGATCTCGCGGCTCACCGCGCTCGCCCGCGACGCGAAGGGCCTCGTCGCGCAGTAGCTTGGTGGCCGTACCCGATCGAAAGGGATCCACCATGGCCACCGTGCGTCACGCACACACCGTCTGGCAGGGCGACCTCCTCAAGGGCTCCGGCGTCGTCACCCTCGACTCCTCCGGCCTCGGTTCGTACGACGTCTCCTGGCCCGCCCGGTCCGAGGAGCCGAACGGCAAGACGAGCCCCGAGGAGCTCATCGCCGCCGCGCACTCGTCCTGCTTCTCGATGGCCTTCTCCAACGGCCTGGCCAAGGCCGGCAGCGCGCCGACCCGCCTGGAGACCAAGGCCGACGTCACCTTCCAGCCGGGCGAGGGCATCACCGGCATCCACCTGACCGTGACCGGCGAGGTCCCCGGCCTGGACGCGGACCAGTTCAAGGCGCTCGCCGAGGACGCGAAGAAGAACTGCCCGGTCAGCCAGGCGCTCACGGGCACGACGATCACCCTCACCGCGAACCTCGCCTGACCCCAGGTCAGAACACGCGCCACACGGGGCAGTTGTGGCCCGCATGGTTCACGCGTCACGACGGTGCGTGATACACACATGCGGGTCACACGTCACACACCACCTGTCTGTCCGCCAACAGGAAGTGGGTTGTTGCCTCATGTCCGCAACACGACGTCAGCTCCTGTCCCGCACCGGCGCGTCCGTCGCCGGCATCGCCTTCACCGGCGCCCTCACCGAACTCTTCGCCGGCAGCGCGGCCGCCGCCGGAAGCCGGGGCGGCTACGGCCCCCTCGTCCCCGACCCGGCCGGACTCCTCGACCTGCCGGCCGGCTTCCGCTACAAGGTCCTCTCGCGGCAGGGCGATCCGCTCCGCTCCGGCGAAGGACCCGTCCCGAGCAACCACGACGGCATGGGCGCCTTCCCCGGCCGCCGGGGCCGCGTCCACCTCGTCCGCAACCACGAGAACCGGGTCACCGGGAAGATCGCCGTCCCGACCGTCCCCGGCCTGACGTACGACCCCGCCGCCAAGGGCGGCTGCACGGTCCTGGAACTCGACGGCCGCAACGAGGTCCTCGGCGAACGCGTCGCCATCGCCGGCACCGCGGTCAACTGCGCGGGCGGCCCCACCCCCTGGAACACCTGGCTGACCTGCGAGGAGACCGAGGATCGGGCCGGCACCAACGGCTACACCAAGGACCACGGCTTCATCTTCGAGGTCGACGGCGCCGACCCGCACCGCACCGGAGCCGTGCCCCTCACCGCCATGGGCCGCTTCCAGCACGAGGCCATCGCCGTCGACCCGGGCAGCGGCATCGTCTACGAGACCGAGGACGCCTTCGACCGCCCCTTCGGCCTCTTCTACCGCTTCCTGCCCCACCGGCCGCTCGGCGGCACGGGATCCCTCCGCGCCGGCGGCGCCCTGGAGGCCATGCGCGTCCCCGGCGTCCCCGACCTGTCCCTCGTCCAGGAGCCCGGCGCCCGCTTCGAGTGCGTCGAATGGGTCCCCGTACCCGACCCCCTGGCCACCACCACCCCCATCAGGCTCCAGGACTTCGGGCCCAAGGGCATCACCCACGCCCAGAAGCTCGAAGGCTGCTACTGGGGCGGCGGGGCCGTCTACTTCGTCTCCTCCTTCGCCCGCCTCAAGGACGGCTCCGCCGCCACCCACTTCGGCCAGGTCTGGAAGTACGAGCCCCACCGCCGCCGGCTCACCCTCGTCGTCGTCTTCGGCCCCGACACCGACGTGCGGCTGCCCGGCGAGTCCCCCGACAACATCTGCCTCGCCCCCACCGGCGGCCTCATGGTCTGCGAGGACGGCGACGGCGCCCAGCACGTCTTCGGCGTCAGCCGCAAGGGCGAGGTGTACCCCGTCGCCCGGGGCGCCCAGAACATCGGCACCCCCGGCACCCCCGAATGGGGCGAGTTCGCCGGCGTCACCTTCTCCCCCGACCGCGGCACCATGTACGTCAACTGCTACACCCCCGGCACGACCTTCGCGATCACCGGCCCCTGGTACTGACC
>NZ_JBHJQI010000276.1:0-4507 GCF_042262805.1 Streptomyces sp. NPDC056361 | reverse complement strand
CCGGTGCGACAGCCGTCGCACCGGGCGCTTTCGGCTGCACGGACACACCCACCAACGCTCTCCGGGAGACCAGATGCGCCTTCACCGAGTCCTGCCCGCCTGCGCCGCCCTCGGCGCCGTACTGACGGCGCTTCTCGCCGCTCCTGCACCGTCCGCCTCAGCCGCAGAGCCGTCGCTCGCTTTCACCAGTCCTTCCTCCGGAACTCTCACCGGTACGGTCGACATCGAGGTCGACGCTCCCGACGCCACGACCGCCGTCCGCTTCTCGATGGACGGGGTGGCGTTCGCCGAGGTCACCGACGCGTACGCCGAACCGCGCGGCGCGGAACGCATCTGGCGCACCGCCACGGACGCGGCCTGGTTCGCCCCCGGCGCCCACACCCTGATGGCCGAAGCCGTGACACCGTCCGGCACCGTCACCTCCACGCGGGCCGTGACGACGGTGCGTGAGCCCCATCCGGGCGGTGTGACCTCCTTGAACGGCGCCTGGAAGTTCGCCGTCGAGGGTGAGCTCCCCACCGGCACCCTCGACGGTACGGCGCCGCCCGCTGCCCAGCCCGGATTCGACGAGACCCCGCTCACGAGCGTCCTGGTGCCCAGCTCCTTCGGCGCCGTACGTGAGAAGTGGAACTCCGCGACCGGTCACCGCGCGGTCTACCGGCATCGGTTCGACCTCGGGCAGAAGGGCACCCAGCGCGTCCAGTTCGTCTTCGACGCCTGCTACTTCTCGTGCTCGTACCACCTGAACGGGACCAAGATCGGCTCGTCCCACGCCGGTCACCTGCCGGAGCGCCTCGACGCCACGGCGGCGGCGCGCGACGGGGTCAACACCCTCGCGGTCATCGTCGACAACCGGCAGGCCACTGTCTCCGCCTACAGCACCACGGCCCTGTACTGGCAGTACGGCGGCCTCCTTCAAGGCGTACGTATGGAACGGACGGGCACGGCAGCGGTCACTCAGGTCACGGCGGAAGGCGATCCGTCCACCGGAAAGCTGACGATCCGCTCCCAAGGCACGAACGTCGGCTCCGCCGCGGCAACCGTCCCTGTCGACCTGCGACTCACCGCTCCCGGTGCGAGCACGCCGCTGCTGGAGACCCGCGCGGACATCACTGTGCCCGCCGGCGGGGGCGCCGGCTCCACCGTCACGCTGACGGTGCCGTCCCCCCGGCTCTGGAGCCCCTCCGATCCTGAGCTGTACACCCTTGACGTCGCACCGTCCGCCGGGCAGGGCATGCCCCGAACTCTCCGTCCCGCGTTCCGGACCGTCACCGTCTCGGGTGGCGACGTGCTCCTCAACGGCCAGGTCCTGTCAGGGCTCAAGGGGTACAACCGGCACGCCGACCACCCTGGACTCGGACGCACGGAGCCCGACGGACTCGCCGTCCGTGAACTGCGCGAGTTCCACGCGAAGGGATTCCGCGTGCTGCGCCCCGGCCACTACGCCGCGTCCCCCGCCCTGCTCGACGAGGCCGACCGACTCGGGATGCTGATCGTCGAGGAGGTACCCGTCCAGCAGATGCCCGGCACGGCACTCGCGACCTCCGCTGTCCAGAGCTTCGCGAAGGACCAGCTCAAGCGCATGATCGATCGTGACCGCGGGCATCCGAGCATCCTCGTCTGGTCGGTCGGCAACGAGAACAACACCACGAACGACGCAGGCGCGGCCTTCGTCAAGACCATGATCGACTACGGTCGCTCCCTCGACCCGGAGCGGCTCTACACCGAGGCCAACAACAAGCACACGTCCAACAAGTCGTACGGCCACCAGGACATCGTCCTGTCGAACATCTACTACGGCTGGTACGGCACCCGCGGCATCGGCGAGCTCCCGGCGACGCTGGACGCCATCCAGGAACTCGCCGGAGGCAAACCCCTCATGGTCAGCGAGTTCGGGGCGGAGGCGGTCCAAGGACGCTCCGGCTACGGGCGCGGCACCGAGTACTACCAGGCCGAGCTGATCGACGAGTACAACAGGGTGATCACCGCCCGCCCACACACACTGGGACTGATGGTCTGGTCCGCGGCGGACTTCATGTGCTCACCCGGCTGGAGCGGCGGCAACCCCGAGCCCGCGGCCCCGTTCAACAACAAGGGGATCCGCACGTACTTCCGGGACCCCAAGCTCGCCTGGAAGGTGATGTTCTCGCCGGTCCGGATACGTGCTCTGGCGCCGCTCACCGTGCCGGCCGCGCAGCAGACCACCGTCACGGTCCCGGTCACCGTGGACGACGTCTCCGGCGCGGGGACGAGCGGCACCGTACAGGTCACCCCGCCTTCGGGGTTCACCACGGGTGAGCCGCAACCGTTCACCGTCCCACCCGGCGGCAGCACCACGGTGCACGTAGAGCTGAGCGGCCGCATGCTGCAGGCGGGCAACGACGCCGCCCCGGGGCTGGTCCGTGCCGTCGTCGACGGCGACACCGAGGCCCAGCCACGGCTCATTCATCTGACACCCGGAGGAGCGTCGCTCGCTCTGGACGCCGGCCCTGACAACGGCCCCGTCGCTCCGGGCTACAAGGTGCTCAAGTCGTCTACGACGCACAGCGGCACCACCGGTTACGGGTGGCTGTCCGCTCCCGAGTCCCGCGACCGGATCAACCCCGATCCGCTGCGGGCCGACTTCGCCACGGACAAGGCCGCACGGACCCTCCGGGTCTCCGTCCCGTCGGGAACCCACACGCTGTACGTGTTGGTGGGCGACAAGCAGTACGCGGCCGATCCGCAGAGCATCGCGGTGAACGGCACGACCGTGATCAGCACCCCACGGCTGGCCCCGGGAACGTTCCGCTGGTACGCAGCCTCCGTGAACGGCGGCGGAACCGCCGACATCACCTTCAAGGCCGGTGCGTCCGGCGACTACTGGAAGGCGTCGGCGGTGGTGATCGTCTGACGTACCGGACTCGCAGGAAGGGCTGTGGCCCGGACACGGTGAGGTGTCCGGGCCACAGCGCTTCGGTGTGCGCGGGGCAGGGTGTCAGTTCGCGCGGACGGTGATGTCGTCGCACCAGCCGTAGCCGCTTCCGGTGCGGGCGTAGCAGTAGATCTTGGCCGTGGTGGTGTCCGGCCCTGTGGTGAAGGTCGCCGACCGGTTGGTGAAGGAGGTGCCGGTGAAGACCGTCCGCTCGGAGGAGCCGGCGGCGTCGTAGTTCTTGGCGCCAAGGGAGAGCTCGGTGCTGGCGGAGGAGACCTTGCCCCAGCCGCTGAGGGTGTAGGTGGTGTTCGGCTTGACCTGGATGATCTGCTCGGCGGCGGCCTGCGCGGGGCCGACCTTCACCGCCTGGTCGCCGCGGTACTTGGTGCCGCTGTCGACGCTGACGCCGCCGTAGCTGGTCCACGGGTTGAGGGCGGTGTTCTCGAAGCCGGAGTTGCGGACCAGGTTGACCGGCGTGCAGGTGCTGTCGTCGAAGGCGGCGGCCTGGTGGAAGCCGCGGTCGGGACGGCAGACCTGCGGGAGGGCGTTGCCGAAGTAGTCCTTGGTGCCGAGCGTGGGGATGGTGGTGCCCGTACCGCGGACCGGGGAGTTCTCGCTCAGCTTGTAGTCGGCGGGGGTGGTCCCGCCTGCGTTGGCGAACTGGGGGTCGTAGGTCTTCTTCTCGGGGTCGGCGGGCTCGTTGGAGGGGTGGTTGCCGTAGAAGGTGTTGGCGGCCCAGGTGAAGTTCTCAGACCGGTACGTCTTGTTCGGCATGGCGTCGTAGCCGCCGGTGCCGAGGTTGTAGAAGACGTTGTTGGTCAGCCGGGCCTTCGTGGTGCCGTAGCCGTCCTCGATGATGTCGGTGGTGGAGCCCGCCGGCAGGTAGACGGTGTTGTGGTAGAGGTCCGCGCTCAGCTCGCCGGACGCGGTCAGCCAGCGGCCCTTGTCGTTGCGGCTGAGGTTGTAGCGGACGACGGTGCCCGTGGTCTCGGAGTCCGAGCCGCAGTCACCGCAGAAGAGCATGAAGCCGCCCTCGTTGTCGTGGCTGTAGTTGTACTGGAAGACGGCCCGGTTGTTGCCGTAGTCGGAGTCGAACGCGTGGCCATCGCCGTTGTCCTTCAGCCTGCGAACATGGTGGACCTCGTTGTACTGGATGAGGGCGTCGTCGGAGTTGATGGCCCAGATTCCGACGTTCGCGCCCATGGGGCGCATGGCGATGTCGTAGACGTGGTTGCGCTCGACCAGGCCGCGGTCGGACGCCCGCAGGACGATGCCGTCGCCGCCGGTGTCGTTGATGGTGTTGCCGCGGAACACGACCCGGGTGCTGGGGCGCCAGTTGTTCTTGCCCTCGCAGCCGTCGGTGTTTCCGTACTCGGGTCGGCACATCCAGGTGGTGCGGTTGGTGAGGCCTTCGCGGTCGACGTTGGTGATGCGGCTGTTCTGGACGACGAGGTCGTCGAAGTGGGTGGGGGTGGTGGTTCCGGAGACGCGGAACTGGATGCCGTTGGACCACTTGGTGTTGTCGCCGTAGACGTCGTGGACGTAGATGTCGTCGACGAGGTAGTGGGTGCCGACGCCGTCGGGGAGGTCGGC
>NZ_JBHJQI010000275.1:0-4520 GCF_042262805.1 Streptomyces sp. NPDC056361 | reverse complement strand
CCTCACGATCGCTCGTGAGGGGCGCCTTCGCGTGTGTCCGGTGCGCGGTGGCCAGGGCTCCGGTCAGCCGACGACCCGGTACAGGGTCTGGCCGTTGGGGCCGGTCTCCACCTTGCGGACGGCGGGGTCGCCCTCCGGGAGGCCGGGCTGGTTCTTCCACTGGAGGACCCACGTCACGTCGTACTTGTGGAGCAGTTCGATCCGCTCCTCGCGGGAGGTGCCCTCGGCGAAGTACCGCTTGGCGTCGGCGACGCGCTCGTCCTCGTCCGGCAGGAAGAAGTCCGGGTAGGGGACGGTCACCGTGTAGAAGCCGAAGGCGGGCAGCTTCTGGGCCGCCTTCCAGTCGGTCATGAAGACGTCGCCGTACTTGGCGTGCTCCGCGACCCAGTGGTAGGTGCGCGGGGGCTGCCAGGTGCCCTCGGTGATCGTGGTGGACAGCGCGTCCTGGCGGAGGATGAAGCCGAGGCCGGAGCGCTGCCCCCAGAGGCCCATGGTGAGGGCCACGGCGAGGGCGGTGCCGAAGACGGCCTTGAACAGCTTGCGGCCCGCCTCGGCGGCGGTGATCGCGGCGGCGATCTGCGCGGGGATGACGACGGCGGGCAGCACGCGGCCGTACGACCACTTGTCGAGGACGTAGCCGGCCGCGACCATCGCCAGCGCGACGAGGAACCACAGGACCAGCGGGTCGCGCCGGTCGCGGACGAAGCGCATGGCGAGGGCGACGACGCCCACGACCATGACCAGGCCGTAGACCGGGAAGAGGTTGTCGTAGAGGACCTTGTGGATGTCCTCGAGGCCGCCGATGCCGAACAGCGAGAAGAACGAGTAGTACGGCCAGAGGGCCAGCACCGCGAGACCGGCGACGACCGCGCCGACCAGCTTGAGCCAGGTCTCCCTGACGGGCCACGGGCGGGCGCCGCCGAGGACGCCGATCGCGCCGAGCGTGATCACGACGCCGGAGAACTGGTGACTGAGCATCAGGACGGCCCACAGCACGCCGAGTCCCAGGTACGACTGCCAGCCGGTGGCCGAGCCGCGCCGCAGCGCGAGCCGGAGGAGGGCCAGGAAGTGCATGCCGAGGGCGAGCGTGAAGACGCTCGGGTACGCCATGATCAGGCCGAGCGAGGCGAAGCCGAGGAAGCCGCTCCAGGCGAAGCCCTTGGTGCCCCAGAGGAACAGCACGCAGAGCACCGCGAGCGGCGGTGCGACGCGCCGGTCGGTGAAGGTCCGCGTGAAGAACCAGACGCCCGTGAACAGCAGCACGAGGCTGAGGACGGCCGCGATGCGCAGGATGTGGAAGGTGTTGAGGTCGGTCGCCTTGGCGACCAGGCTCAGGAAGACCATCCACGGCGAGTAGTACGGGCTGTCCGTGGCGGAGTCCACCATCGGGTTGCCCGGGTGGATCAGGTCGTGGCGCAGTCGCTGGATCGTGGCGGCGTGCACGCCGAGGTCGCCGGTCCAGGGCAGGCGCACCACCATGAAGACGAACGCCGTCACGACCAGGAGGAGCGCGCCGTGCACCGCCGCCAGCACCCGGCTCTCGGAGAAGAGCCGGGCGAGCCACGAGGACCCCTCGGAGGGTGGCGGGGTGGGCCTGTCGGCCTTCGCCCGGGTCACGTCTCCCGAGGAGTCCCTGCGTATGGAGGAGAGGCTCACTTACGGCCCCGGGAGCGGACCCGAAGCTTCCACGGCATGGCGATGGACTCGAGCTGCACGGCCAGGTTCATCTTGGACTCGCCCACGGTGCGGTCCTCGAAGTGGATCGGCACCTCCATGACCTGGAAGCCCTTGCGCAGTGCGGCGTACTTCATCTCGACCTGGAAGCTGTAGCCGGCGCTGCCGACGGAGCCGAGGTCGATGGCGCGCAGCGCGTCGGCGCTCCACAGGTTGAAGCCGCCCGTGATGTCGCGCACCCGGGTGCCGAGGATGGTGCTGGCGTAGGCGTTGGCCCAGCGGGAGAGGAGCTTGCGGTGGGCGCCCCAGGCGTCGGAGAGGGTGCCACCGGGGACGTACCGGCTGCCGACGACCAGACCGGCGTCGGTGGCGAGGGCGACGCCGAGCATCTCGGCGATCTTGCCCTCGGGGTGGGAGCCGTCGGCGTCCATCTGGAGGACGTAGCGCGCGCCGTCCTCGACGGCCTTGCTCATGCCGGCCGCGTAGGCGCGGCCGAGGCCGTCCTTGGCGGTGCGGTGCAGGACCGACATCCGCGGGGTGCCGTCCTCGGCGTGGAACTTCTGGGCGAGCTCCTCGGCTATCTGGCCGGTGCCGTCCGGGGAGGAGTCGTCGACGATGAGCAGCCGCAGGCCGGGTATGTCGAGATCCATGAGCAGTTCGGCCATGCGCGGCACGTTGCCGGCCTCGTTGTACGTGGGCATGACCACGGTCAGCGGGGTGCGGCCCCACGTCTCGGGAAGAGCCGCATGGCCGGTCGCGACGTCATCCGCACCGGGGTTCTGGTACACACCTGTCACTGGATTACTGCCTCACTGACGACTGAAGGTTGGAGATCCGGTGGAGCGGGCCGAGGGCCGCTCCGGGTGCCCGGGAATCCCCTCGGACCCGTCGGGTCCGAGGGACACGCGAAGACTCAGGGCCGGGTCATCGGTCCGAGGAGAAGCGGAGCGCGGCGTCGGGCAGCTCTGCCTCGCACCACACGCGCGCACCGGCACGCACCTCGTTGTCCGCGCCGACCCTGGCTCCGTCGCCGACGACCGCGCTGTCGACGACAGTGCGCTCACCGATGACCGAGCGTGCGCCGATGAGGCTGGCGCTCACCTGGGCGCCGGCCCGGACGGTCGCGCCGTCGAGCACGATGGAGCCCTGGACGACGGCGCCGGCCTCGATGCGTGCACCGGCTCCTACCACGGTACCGTCCCCGAGCTTGGCACCGGGATCCACCTCGGCCCCGGGAAGCACCAGGGACTCGCCGCGGGGGCCGGGCACGGCCGGGGAAGCGACGACGCCGCGCACGAGGTCGGCGGAGGCCTGGACGAAGGACTCGGGCTTGCCGAGGTCCAGCCAGTACGTGTCCTCGGTCTTGCCGTGGAGCTTGGCTCCGGAGGCGAGGAGGCCCGGGAAGGTCTCGCGCTCGACGGAGACCGGGCGGCCCTCGGGGATGGCGTCGATCACAGAGCGGCGGAAGACGTAGCAGCCGGCGTTGATCTGGTCGGTGACGATCTCCTCGGGCGTCTGCGGCTTCTCCGTGAAGGCCAGCACGCGGCCCTCGGCGTCGGTGGGGACCAGGCCGAAGGCGCGGGGGTCGGCGACGCGGACGAGGTGGAGGGAGACGTCGGCCTCGGCGGCCTGGTGGGACTCGACGAGGCCGCGGATGTCGAGGCCGGTGAGGATGTCGCCGTTGAAGACGAGGACGGGCTCGTCGGGGCCGCTGGTGAGGCGGCGGGCGGCGTTGCGGATGGCTCCGCCGGTGCCGAGCGGCTCGTCCTCGATGACGTATTCCAGGTGGACGCCGAACGCGGAGCCGTCACCGAAGTACGGCTCGAAGACCTCGGCGAGGTAGCAGGTCGCCATGACGATGTGGGTCACACCCGCGTCCGCGGCCCTGGCTATCTGGTGGGCCAGGAAGGGGACCCCTGCGGCTGGAACCATCGGCTTGGGGGTGTTGACCGTGACGGGTCGCAGGCGCGTCCCCTGTCCGCCGACCAGCAGCACCGCTTCCGTCATTGTCTTCCCTAACACGATCGGGTGTACGAAGCGCTAAATCTAGCCCAACCGCGCGTCCGTGCGGACCGGAGGCGAGCACGGATGACCGCCTCCGGCAACACTTCTGTTCGCCTTCCGGCGCCCGGTGATTACGGGAGGTTGCGGGCCATCACGATGCGCTGAACCTGGTTGGTGCCCTCGTAGATCTGGGTGATCTTGGCGTCGCGCATCATGCGCTCCACGGGGTAGTCGCGGGTGTAGCCGTAGCCGCCCAGGAGCTGGACCGCGTCGATGGTGACCTCCATGGCGACGTCGGAGGCGAAGCACTTGGCCGCGGCGCCGAAGAAGGTGAGGTCGCCGTCGACGCGCTCGGACTTCGCGGCGGCCGCGTAGGTCAGCTGGCGGGCCGCTTCGAGCTTCATCGCCATGTCGGCGAGCATGAACTGGACGCCCTGGAAGTCGGCGATGGGCTTGCCGAACTGCTTGCGCTCCTTGACGTAGCCCTTGGCGTAGTCGAGGGCGCCCTGGGCGATGCCGATGGCCTGCGCGGCGATGGTCACCCGGGTGTGGTCCAGGGTCTTCATGGCGGTGGCGAAGCCGGTGCCCTCGGCGCCGATCATGCGGTCCGCCGGGATGCGGACGTTGTCGAGGTAGACCTCGCGGGTCGGGGAGCCCTTGATGCCGAGCTTCTTCTCCGGGGCGCCGAAGGACACGCCCTCGTCGGACTTCTCCACCACGAACGCGCTGATCCCCTTGGACCGCTTCTCGGGGTCCGTGACGGCCATCACCGTGTAGTACTCGGAGACGCCCGCGTTGGTGATCCACCGCTTCACGCCGTTGAGGACCCAGAAGTCCCCGTC
>NZ_JBHJQI010000274.1:0-2500 GCF_042262805.1 Streptomyces sp. NPDC056361 | reverse complement strand
GACATTCTATACGGAGTTACAAAGGAACGAGGTAGACGAAGCGACCTGGAAAGGTCCGTCGTAGAGGGTAACAACCCCGTAGTCGAAACTTCGTTCTCTCTTGAATGTATCCTGAGTACGGCGGAACACGTGAAATTCCGTCGGAATCTGGGAGGACCATCTCCCAAGGCTAAATACTCCCTAGTGATCGATAGTGAACCAGTACCGTGAGGGAAAGGTGAAAAGCACCCCGGAAGGGGAGTGAAAGAGATCCTGAAACCGTGTGCCTACAAATAGTCAGAGCCCGTTAATGGGTGATGGCGTGCCTTTTGTAGAATGAACCGGCGAGTTACGATCCCGTGCAAGGTTAAGCTGAAGAGGCGGAGCCGCAGCGAAAGCGAGTCTGAATAGGGCGTTTAGTACGTGGTCGTAGACCCGAAACCAGGTGATCTACCCATGTCCAGGGTGAAGTTCAGGTAACACTGAATGGAGGCCCGAACCCACGCACGTTGAAAAGTGCGGGGATGAGGTGTGGGTAGCGGAGAAATTCCAATCGAACCTGGAGATAGCTGGTTCTCCCCGAAATAGCTTTAGGGCTAGCCTTAAGTGTAAGAGTCTTGGAGGTAGAGCACTGATTGAACTAGGGGTCCTCATCGGATTACCGAATTCAGTCAAACTCCGAATGCCAATGACTTATCCTTAGGAGTCAGACTGCGAGTGATAAGATCCGTAGTCAAAAGGGAAACAGCCCAGACCGCCAGCTAAGGTCCCAAAGTATACGTTAAGTGGAAAAGGATGTGGAGTTGCTTAGACAACCAGGATGTTGGCTTAGAAGCAGCCACCATTTAAAGAGTGCGTAATAGCTCACTGGTCGAGTGACTCTGCGCCGAAAATGTACCGGGGCTAAACGTATCACCGAAGCTGTGGATGGACACCGTCTGGTGTCCGTGGTAGGAGAGCGTTCTAAGGGCTGAGAAGCTAGACCGTAAGGACTGGTGGAGCGCTTAGAAGTGAGAATGCCGGTATGAGTAGCGAAAGAGGGGTGAGAATCCCGTCCACCGAATGCCTAAGGTTTCCTGAGGAAGGCTCGTCCGCTCAGGGTTAGTCAGGACCTAAGCCGAGGCCGACAGGCGTAGGCGATGGACAACAGGTTGATATTCCTGTACCACCTCTTTATCGTTTGAGCAATGGAGGGACGCAGAAGGATAGAAGAAGCGTGCGATTGGTTGTGCACGTCCAAGCAGTTAGGCTGATAAGTAGGCAAATCCGCTTATCGTGAAGGCTGAGCTGTGATGGGGAAGCTCCTTATGGAGCGAAGTCTTTGATTCCCCGCTGCCAAGAAAAGCTTCTAGCGAGATAAAAGGTGCCCGTACCGCAAACCGACACAGGTAGGCGAGGAGAGAATCCTAAGGTGAGCGAGAGAACTCTCGTTAAGGAACTCGGCAAAATGACCCCGTAACTTCGGGAGAAGGGGTGCTCTGTTAGGGTGCAAGCCCGAGAGAGCCGCAGTGAATAGGCCCAGGCGACTGTTTAGCAAAAACACAGGTCTCTGCGAAGCCGTAAGGCGAAGTATAGGGGCTGACGCCTGCCCGGTGCTGGAAGGTTAAGAGGAGCGGTTAGCGTAAGCGAAGGTGCGAATTGAAGCCCCAGTAAACGGCGGCCGTAACTATAACGGTCCTAAGGTAGCGAAATTCCTTGTCGGGTAAGTTCCGACCCGCACGAAAGGTGTAACGATTTGGGCACTGTCTCAACCAGAGACTCGGTGAAATTATAGTACCTGTGAAGATGCAGGTTACCCGCGACAGGACGGAAAGACCCCGTGGAGCTTTACTGTAGCCTGATATTGAATTTTGGTACAGTTTGTACAGGATAGGCGGGAGCCATTGAAACCGGAGCGCTAGCTTCGGTGGAGGCGCTGGTGGGATACCGCCCTGACTGTATTGAAATTCTAACCTACGGGTCTTATCGACCCGGGAGACAGTGTCAGGTGGGCAGTTTGACTGGGGCGGTCGCCTCCTAAAATGTAACGGAGGCGCCCAAAGGTTCCCTCAGAATGGTTGGAAATCATTCGCAGAGTGTAAAGGCACAAGGGAGCTTGACTGCGAGACCTACAAGTCGAGCAGGGACGAAAGTCGGGCTTAGTGATCCGGTGGTTCCGCATGGAAGGGCCATCGCTCAACGGATAAAAGCTACCCCGGGGATAACAGGCTGATCTTCCCCAAGAGTCCACATCGACGGGGAGGTTTGGCACCTCGATGTCGGCTCATCGCATCCTGGGGCTGTAGTCGGTCCCAAGGGTTGGGCTGTTCGCCCATTAAAGCGGTACGCGAGCTGGGTTCAGAACGTCGTGAGACAGTTCGGTCCCTATCCGTCGTGGGCGTAGGAAATTTGAGAGGAGCTGTCCTTAGTACGAGAGGACCGGGATGGACGCACCGCTGGTGTACCAGTTGTTCTGCCAAGGGCATCGCTGGGTAGCTATGTGCGGACGGGATAAGTGCTGAAAGCATCTAAGCATGAAGCC
>NZ_JBHJQI010000273.1:0-4600 GCF_042262805.1 Streptomyces sp. NPDC056361 | reverse complement strand
GGGCTAGAGACCTGCGGCGGCGGGTTCCCCCGACCGTCCTAGCGCGCGCCGGACCCCCGGCCCGTCGCCGTGCCCTTGACCGCGTCGAGCGCGTACACGCAGCGGTCCTTGCTGCACGCGTACACGACGCCGCCCCGCACCACCGGCGAGCCGGTGATCTCGCCGCCGGTGGCGAGCTTCCAGCGGAGCTGCCCGCCGTTCGCGTCCAGGGTGTAGAGCACGTGGTCGGCCGAACCGAAGTGCACCCGGCCGTCGGCGACGACCGGCGAGCCGACCAGTTCGCCGCCCGCCGCGAACCGCCACCGGGGAGTGCCGGTGACCGCGTCGAGCGTGTACAGCGCGCTGCCGCTGCCGACGTGCACACTGCCGTCGGCGACCAGCACCGGCTCGGCCGACTGGCGCGGCTCGGTCGCGATCCGCCAGCGGTCCTGGCCGGTGGTGGCGTCGAGCGCGTACACCGTGCCGAGGTGGTCGGAGAGGTACACCCCGCCGCCCGTGACCGCCGGTCCCGGCGCGAACGCCGGCGGCGACAGGAACACGGCCGGCGCCTCGAAGTGCCAGCGGACGTGCCCGCCGGCGATGTCGATCGACAGCACCCGGGTGCCGGCGGAGACGTACACGCAGCCGTCCTCGGCCGGGGCCACCCGCACGGGCACGTTGGCACAGGAGGCGGCGTCGCCGATCGGGTACGACCAGCGCTCCACCCCCGTACGGGCGTCGAGGGCCTGGAGCCGCGCGTCCCGCCACACGTACACGGTGTCGCCGTGCACGGCGGGCCCCGCCTCCGGGGTCTCGAAGTCCGTCTGGGCGCCGGTGATCTCCCACAGCTTGGCGCCGTTGGAGGCCTCCCAGCCCTGCACCCCGCCACCGCGCGTCCCGGTGACGACCGTGCCCCGGTCGACCTTGAGCGAGTACACCCAGGCGTCCGTGTGCAGCCGCCAGCGCTCACTGCCGTCGGTGGCGTCCAGCGCGTACAGCGTCGGACCGTCCGAGGCGTGGATGCGGCCCGAGGAGACCGCCATCGACCAGGCCACGTCCCGCGTCTTGAACTGGCGCCGGCCGCTCCCCGTGTCCAGGGCGTGCACCTCGAACGAGGTCACGTACAGCAGGTCGCCGTCGACGACCGGCGTCCCCCACACGTCGTTCGACATGCGGAAGCGCCACGGCCGCCAGTGACCGGGCTCCGGCGGCGGCTGCGGGGCCGCCGTCTGGTCCGTGCCCTGCGCCGGGACGTTCAGCGGACGCGAACCGGGCGCCGGTCCCGGCTCCGCACCGTGCGGACCGCCGCCGGGCGGACGGATCCAGCCCGTCGCCGGGCCCCCGTCGGCGCTGAGGCCGACGGCGAGCGCCGCCCGGGTGTCGGCGACCCGGGGACCCGGGCCGATCGGCACCGTCGCTCCCCCGAGACGCACGGGACCGCCCGTGCTCTCCGCGGGGCCCGCGTGCCGGCCGCCGGGGCCGCCCACGGGCGCGGGATGCCGGCCGCCCGCGGGCGCCCGGTCCGGGAACCGCGGGTCCGCGAACCCCTCCGGCGGGTCCGCAGGAACCGGCGGCACCGGCGTGCGGCCGCCGCCCCGGCGCCGCTCGATCATGGCGGTGGCGCTGTGCGGCAGCCACGCCGACGCCGTGCCGCTGTCGTCGCTGCCCGGCCCGAAGAGGTGCGGGGCCAGCTGCGCCTGGAGGTCCGCCGGGGACGGCCGCCGGGTCACGTCCATCTGCATGCAGGAGTCGATGAGCGGCCGCAGCTCGTCGGGCAGACCGGCCAGGTCGGGGCCTTCGCGGAGCAGCATGAACACGGTCTCGACCGGGTTGGCGCCGTGGTACGGCGCGTGGCCGGTGGCCGCGAAGACCAGCATCGAGCCCAGCGAGAAGATGTCGCTCGCGCCGGTGACGCTGCGCGAGTCGCGGGCCTGCTCGGGCGACATGTAGGCGGGGGTTCCGACGGCGACGTTGGTCATCGTCAGCCGCGTGTTGGACACCCCCGACGCGATGCCGAAGTCGATCACCCGCGGGCCGTCCTCCACGACGAGGACGTTCGACGGCTTCAGGTCGCGGTGCACGAGCCCCGCGCCGTGGATGGACTGCAGGGCCTCCGCGACACCGGCCGCCAGCCACCGCACCGCCTGGGCCGGCAGCGGCCCGCACTCGTTCACTATTTCCTCGAGCGAGGGCGCCGGCACGTACGCCGTGGCCAGCCACGGCACCGCCGCCCGCGGGTCCGCGTCGACGACGGCCGCCGTGTAGAAGCCGGAGACCGCCCGCGCCGCCTCCACCTCCCGGGTGAAGCGGACCCGGAACAGCTGGTCCTCCGCGAGCTCCGTGCGCACGGTCTTGATCGCCACGCGCCGCCCCGAGGCCGACCGCGCCAGATAGACCAGGCCCATGCCACCCGCGCCGAGCCGGCCCAGCACTTCGAAGGGCCCGATACGTCTCGGGTCGTGCTGCGTCAGCTGTTCCACTTGCCTGCCACCTCCCCGTACGGGCCATGAGGGTACGGCCCCGTGGCCCTGATTCTTCCTGTCCGAGGGCCCGGTTGCGAACCCGGGGGCGGATCGGGGTGTCACAGGTCATATCGGCGGCGAGCGGTCAGGGTGTGGTGGGGGGTTCTTCCGGGGGTTTGGGCTCGGAGAGGACGGCGAAGCGGGCGCCTTGGTTGTCGTGGAGGACGGCGATGCGGCCGTGGGGGGTGTCGAAGGGCGGGGTGGCGACGCGGCCGCCGAGGCGTTCGGTGGTGGCGCAGGCGTCGTCGCAGTCGTGGACGGCGAAGTAGACGAGGACGTGGCCGGGCATCTCGGCGGGGAAGTCGTCGGTGATGACGGCGCGGCCGCCGAAGGCGGTGTCGTCGCCGGGGCGGGAGCCGGGGGGCGACCAGACGCGGTAGTCGAAGGAGGCGTCGCGGCCTTCCTCGGCGGCGTCGGCCTGGCGGCCGAGGTAGCCGAAGACGGTGGCGTAGAAGGTGTCGACGGCGTCGGGGCGGCGCGTGTACACCTCCATCCAGCAGAAGGCGCCCGGTTCGTTGGTGGCGGCGAAGCCGTCGTCGTCGCCGGCCTGGCGGAGGCCGAAGACGGCGCCGCCGGGGTCGGCGGCGAGGGCGAGGACGCCGAAGGGGCCGACGGGGTAGGGCTCCATGACCATCTGGCCGCCGGCGGCCTTGATGCGGGTGGCGAGGGTGCCGGCGTCCTGGGTGGCGAGGTAGAGGGTCCAGGTGGTGGGCATGCGGCCGTCCCGTTTGGGGACGAGTCCGGCGACGGGGCGCCCGTCGAGGAGGGCCTCGTCGCGGTCGGGGTCGAAGGTCCAGCCGAAGAGCTCGCCGTAGAAGCGCTTGCCCGCTTCCAGGTCGGGGAGCTGTGCGTCCACCCAGCTGGGGGTGCCCTCAATGCGTACGGCCATGGCTCCACGCTAGGACGGCGGGGGCGGCCCCGCACGGCCCGCGCGGCCCGGTACGGGCGGGAGGGGGTGTTCAGGGGGCCTTTACGGGCCTGCGACCCTTGGGGTGACTGGGTTGTCCACCGAAGTTGTCCACAGGCTGTTCATAAGCCTATTCGGGTGCGGGGATCCCCCGGCCCGCTCGAGAACGCCCGCAACCTGGCTTGAACCCGCTCCCGCGCCCGAGCCCGCGCACCCGCGCCCACCTCGCAGAACGCCCTCGGAGCAGGGTCGCACCCCATTTGCAGTCGGCCGAATCGCGCGCCGATCACCCCTCGGTAAGCTGACGGCATGACAGGACAAGTACGCACCGTCGACGGCCGCGTGGCCGGACGACGCGGCCAGGCGACGCGGCAGAAGCTGCTCGACTGCCTCGGTGAGATGCTCAGCTCCTCGCCCTACCGGGACGTCAAGGTCATCGATGTGGCCCGGAAGGCGGGTACTTCACCCGCGACGTTCTATCAGTACTTCCCGGACGTCGAGGGAGCGGTCCTCGAGATCGCGGAGGAAATGGCCAAGGAGGGCGCCGGATTGACCGAGCTGGTCTCCGGCCGCTCGTGGGTCGGCAAGGCCGGCTGGCAGACCTCCGAGGAACTCGTCGAAGGCTTCCTGGACTTCTGGCGGAAGCACGACGCGATCCTGCGGGTCGTGGACCTCGGTGCGGCCGAGGGGGACAAGCGGTTCTACAAGATCCGCATGAAGATCCTGAACTCGGTCACCAACTCCCTCACGGACGCGGTGAAGGAGCTCCAGGCCAAGGGCAAGGTCGACAAGGACGTCAACCCCGCCGCCATGGCCGGCTCCCTGGTGGCGATGCTGGCCTCGGTCGCCGGCCACCAGAAGGGCTTCCAGACCTGGGGCGTGAAGCAGGCCGAACTCAAGCCCAATCTCGCCCTGTTGGTGCATCTGGGCATCACCGGCAAGAAGCCGACCAGATAGCCCCGTCCGCCCCTTCACCCGTCCCGCTTCGTGTAACAGAAGCGTTAATTAGCGCGGCTCTTATTATTTGCTTCTCTTTTTCTTATTACAGTGAAATGATGGGAATTGCAGGCATTATTGGAGCATTTGCAGCAGGAATTGCTATTTCTCAAACAGAGTATAAGCATGAAGTGGAACATAAAATTGAACCGATTGCTTATGCAATATTTGTTCCAGTATTCTTCGTAAGTATCGG